>CAZIWQ010000195.1:0-9079 GCA_964542355.1 uncultured Armatimonadia bacterium | reverse complement strand
GAGCGTCCCGCTCGACACGCCTCCCCGCCGACCGGGACGGTCGGCCTACGCGACTCGCCCAAGGGCCTGCCGTACCCGTGAGCTAGCGCAGGCGGCGTGGCATGCGAGCTTCGTCACCAGTCACCCGCCCTCACTTCACCTCGAACTGCGCGGAGGTCTCGAGCCCGCACTGGGGGGCACGGGCGACAACCTTGTACGAGCTGCCGACCGCAGCGTTCACGGCCAGCGGAACACGCACGGACTGCACGCCGCGGGGCGGGGCGCAGAGCGTGCCATAGCGAGCGAGCGCGAGGCCGCCGGGGCTGGTTACCTCGACCTCGACCAGGACGCCCCCGGGCACCGGCTTGCCCGCCTGGTCCAGTACCCGGACCTCATAACGCAACTCCTCGCCTCGCCGGACCTGGCTCGTGGCCACCTTCAGCTCGAGGCGTGCCGGCCGCGTGCGATAGCCCGCGATCATGCGCGCCCAGCGGCCCGGGACGGCTAGCTTGAGCCGCAGCCCGCCGGCGTCGCTGTGGTCGGGGACGACCTCCTCCATCGTGTCCAGATCGACGAGCCACTTCAGCCCGGGGCGAGCGAGTGTCACGGTCACCGTCTGCTCCGCCGGCTGGTGGTTGACGACGGTCACGAGGGCACCGTCGTCATTGCCGCGCAGGCCCGCCGCCACCAGGTCCGCCGACGCCGGCGTCTCACGGTAGTCGACACGCACCGTCGCTGCGAGGCCGCAGCTTTGCACCAGCTCGCCGAGCGCCTGCCGATAGTTGCCACACAGCGCGGGGTCGCCCCCGGGGTTCTCCACCAGGCGCTTGAACTCATCCTCGACGTCATTCTCAAGCAGGACGACCTTGCCCTTGCCCAGGGGGACAGAGCGGTAGTGGAGCGGGCCGCGCGTCGCCGACGGGCCCGCGACGCCGGTGTCCCACTGCAGGTTGCGCCCATGCTGATCGCGCGTCGGGAGCTTGTCACACAGGAGCACGCCGCCCTCACTGAGCCATGCCGTGAGCGCCTGCGCCGCCGTATCCTGGAGGAACTCGGTCTTGGTCAGGACCAGCCCGGCGTACGGGATGCGTCCGGTCTCCACCAGGGCCTGCTCGGTGAGGATGTCCACTTCGCCGAACCCGCCCTCGAGGGCCGCGAGGGTGTAGTGGGGTGTCGGGTAGCCGTTGGTGATGGCCTGCTGGCTGGTGGGGAAGAGCACCGCGAGCGGCGGGCGGAGCGATCCCATCCGATTGAGCACCGGCCCGCTACGGCGGATCGTGCGCAGCGCCTTCCCCGCCAGCTCCCAGCGCTCGGGGCGCGACTGCGTCCCGGTCCCCGCGACCGTGTTGATGAAGCTGTTGAGGTAGCCCGCACCATGGGCGACGGCGGTGAAGGCACACTCCGCGGTGGCCTCGGCGGGGTTCTTCTGGAACGGCCAGTTGCGGTCATCCAGCTCGGCATAGAAGCCCCACGGCACCCCGCGCAGCCGGGCGACATCACGCATGTAGGTCATGGCAAAGCCCGCCTGCAGCATGCGCACCCGCTGCGAGGTGGGGTAGAAGTAGGGGTAGACGTCGAAGTCGGCCCACTTCACATGGCGTGTCCAGTCGAGGGCGTCCTGCTGATAGCTCAGCGGGCGCTGGTACCCCAGCCCGGTGGACATGTAGGTGAGCAGGAGATCGAAGCCGGCATGCAGCTCGCGCAGGATCGCCGCGCTGTGAGTGTAGCCCACGCTGACGTACTCGCCGATGAAGTCGGCCAGCGCAAAGCGGGCATAGGGGTCGTCGCCGTACTCCTCCAGCTTCTTCAGCTCAATCCCATAGCGCTGCTTGAACTGCGCCTTGCACTGGTCGCAGTAGTCCATGTTGGCCATCCCGGCCACCGGCTCGTCGGTGACCTTCGCACACAGCAGGCGGGGGGTACGGTTGCCGACATCGACCTGCCAGCCCAGCCGTTCCTGCAGGGCCGCGCGATAGGCGGGGTCGAACACGCATGGCACGGTCTTCTCGTTGCGACCCACCATCTGGAAGTTGGAGTATTCGTAGGTGGTGGCCATGCCCCGCTGCTGGGCGTAGCTCTCGGAATAGCTCACCAGGCGGCTGGTGTTGTTCGGGGTGGCACTGCGGAAATGACTGGTGCCCGTGATCGCGGCGGTGTTGAAGCCGTGGTCGACAAGATCATCCACCCGTGCGCGGATGCCGGCCTCATCGAGCAGGTGCCCGCCATCCCCGGTCCCGATGATCGACATGATGGGGAACAGGTCGGCGCGGTGGAGCGGGTCGACGACGGCGCATGCGGCGCGGGTCGTGACGACCGGGCGCCCCGCCGCCCGGGCGATGACCTCCAGCTCGTAGTTGCCGCTGGCGAGGTTGGGCAGGGGGCCGGCAAAGCGAGCCACCGGCTCAGTGGCCACGCACGGCACCTCCCAGCGGAAGTCTGCGCCGGGCGCCACCAGCGTGGCACTGAAGGCGAAGGGCCCCTCGGTGGGTGCCTCCGCACCCCCGGGCACGGGACCGGTGATGCGCAGCCCGATCGCGTACTTCTCGCCGCGCCGGGCCTCACGCTGCTCATACGGGGCTTCAATCTCGAACCGGTACACGCCCATGTCGTACTGGCGCAGGTCGTGCAGCCACACGCGCAGCGTCGGGTCGAGCACCTCGATCGTGACCGGCCCGCGCCCCGTCTCCACCGTGAGCTTGAGCCCCTTGCCGGTGAGCAGGATTGGCGTCGCGCTCGCGGTGGGGAAGCTGCCCTCGCGCACCCCCTCCGCCTGCTCGGCCCGGTACTTCAGGCCGGAGTAGATCGCGGTCGAAAGTGTCACGCACAGCGGCAGCCGCTGTACCTTCATGTCCTGGAGGAACTCGTAGTTGGTCGTCACGACGACGGCGCCGGCACCCCGGGCCTGCACGGTGCGCTCACAGCGCAGGATGCGATCGTCGGCGCCGAACTTGAGGGCCGAGTCAGTGCGCCCGCAGCGCGGCTCGCCCGTCACTGTCCAGGTAGGAGACAGACCCCCGTGGGCCGTCGTCTTCACGTTCGCGCTCCCGAGCTGGTTGTGGATCACCGTCTGGGTCCCGGGCGCGGACACCCATGAGTCGACGAAGTTGTCGATGCGCACCGGCAGGGCGCCACCGGCATAGGACACCTGGACACTCTCGCCGGCTGCGATGTCAGGCAGATCGCGCCGCGCCAGGGGTGTCGTGAACTCCACCAGGCTGCCGGGCGCGAAGGTGAACTTGTTGCGCTCCCACGCCACCGCCAGGCGCAGGGGGTTCTGGACGGTGATATCGAAGTCACGCCAGTCAGCGGCCTCCGCGCGTCCCGGGGCCAGGACGTCGACCCGCAAGTGATGCGCTGTCTCCGAAGCCAGGGACGCCGGAAGCTGAGGCGAGAACTGCCAGCTTGCGCCCTCGTGCGCGGCTGGTTCGACACGCTGCCCGTCCAGCATCAGCCTGACATCGGCCGCCCCCGCGCTGCTCGACGCCTCCAGCCGCATCGGCGCGCGTGTCGCGCCCACCACTGCCAGCGGGGGGAGTGTGAGGGCGCGGATCGTGGTGTCCCCCGTCCGCCCAAGGGCATGGCGCATGAGCTGGCGCAGCAGGTCGTCGGAGAGCGGGGAGGTGAAGAAGTCCCCCTCCGCCGCGTTGTCGACACGCGCCCACGTGTTGACAACGGTCACCTGTCCGCGCTGGAACGGGGCCGTCACCACGAGGGGCTGCTCCTTCACCTTCCACGGCACCGCGACGCCGGGGACATCCTTGACCGTGAGCGCCTGGACGGCGGAGACGATGCCGAGCCCCGTGGGGTCAAGCCCCTGGTTGAGGGGATGAGGCGCCTGGGGCACCGGTGGCGCCACCACGGAGACGTCGGCGGCCGCCGGGGTAAAGGTCACGGGGAGGAGCATCCGCAGGGGCGTGCGGAAGGTGCGGGAGTGCGTCAGCGTCGCCGGCCCGGCGAAGACTATCAGGTGTGTCCCCGCGGCCACGGCATCCGCCACGTGAGCGCACTGGTCCCACGTCATGACAAACGGGTCGACGTCGAGCATGATCACGGCATCGTAGTCAGCCACGGCCGGCGCCGAGTCGGGGAAGCCGAAGAACTCAAAGTGCAGCCCGCGGTAGCGGAAGGTGTCAATCCGGGCCGTCGGGACGACCTGCCGGACGGCCTGCGCGAGGTGGTAGTAGCCGGCGGCATTGTGCTGCAGGAGCAGCACGCGCGCCGGCCCGCCGGTGCGCCGCTGTCCAGGCCGGGGCTCGTACGTCGCGGCTTCCGCGCTCGGGTTCAGGACCAACTCCAGGTCATCGATCAGTAGCGCGAAGTGGGAGTTGTGGTTGTCGACGTCGTCGAGACGGAACGTGAGCTCACGGATCGTGCCGAAGACGGAGTTCCAGACATTGACCACCCCCGGACCCACCCGCGTGTCGAGCTCCACGCGGACCCATTTCCCCACCGGGAACGGGCCGCCCAGGGCTTGCTGTACATCGTAGTCGACAAACGCCGTGTCGGAGGTCCGCAGACGCACGCGCAATCCGCCGCTGGGATCGATGCCGGCCGCGCTGAGCCTGGCCCAGAAGCGCACGGCGACGACGTCGAGCTGGTTCGGTTGCGGCTCGAGCCGGCGCGTGATGAACGCGGGCTCCGAGGCCGTCTCATTCACGAACCGCACGTCACAGCTCAGGACCCGGCCCCGCTCCTGGTCCTCCACAATCTGCAGACCCCGCTGCCCCGTGCCACCCTTGTAATACTCCGGCGACATACTGCTCTGCCAGGCGGCGAGGTCGCCCCCGCTGAAGTCATCGACGCGCCGGACGACGCTCTGTTGCCCCAGAGCGCCCGTGCACAGGACCATGGTCGGGAGTAGCAGGGCCAGCCACTGCATGAAGAGGACCTCCATCACGGTGTGACAGGGGAGTTCAGCTTCCCCACGAAGACTCCGTCGCCGCCCGTCCCGACATACAGCCGCGTCGGGTCGTGGGGGTCGATGGTGATGCACGACACGTTCCAGGGGCTCAGACCGCTGACCTCCTGCTGCCACGTCGTGCCTCCGTCGGTGGAGCGGAGCACCCCCTCGGCCCGCCACCCGTCGTGGTAGGGGTGATCGGTCGTGCCCACGAGCAGGTGGTTGCTGTCCACCGGGCTCACCGCGACACAGCTCACGAAGTGGTAGCTGTAGCTGCAGGCCCATGTCCGGCCGCCATCGGTGCTCTTGAACAGGCCTCCCGGGAACTGGACGGGCGGGGTGAACGAGCGGTCGTACTTCTCGCGCTGGCACAGGTAGAGCGTGTCGAACCGCCGGGGGTCGGCCGCGAAGTACTGCACGTCGGCGAAGGGTGCTTCGTCGCTCACCCGCGCCCACGCCGTGCCCCCGTCGCGGCTCTCATAGATGCCACTCCCGGTGGCTGGGTTGCCCCCCAGGGCGACCCGCAGGTGCTTCGTGTCGGCGGGGTCCATCACCAGGCGACAGGGCTGGCGGGCCGCCGCCGGGGGCAACCCCCCGTTGATCGCGCGCCACGTCCCGCCGTCGTCGTCACTGCGGTACAGGCCATTGCCCTTCGAGGTGACATACAGCGTGCGGCGGCCGACGGGACTGGCGGGGTCGACGAGCAGACAGCGCGTCTGCCCGTCGGGTAGCCCGGTCTCCGGTTTCCCCACCACCTGCCACGAAGCACCGCGGTCGTCGGAGCGGCAGACATCACCCCGGTTGGCCCCCCACTCGCCCGTGCCGGCCCACAGCCGCTTGCCCTCCGTGGGGTCGCCCACCACCGTGAAGCAGTTGCCTGCGTAGCGCATGCCCTGGCTACTCTTGCGGAAGCTCGTGCCGGCATCATCGCTGATCAAGAGCCCGATGTCGAAGAAGCCGAAGTAGACGCGCCGGGGGTCGGCGCGGTCCACCACAATGTCGTTGAGGCAGGTGACCTCGAGCCCCGTCCCCGCGAACCGCCCGTCCGGCCACTGCGTGCAGTACCGCTGCTCCCAGCGCTTGCCACCATCGTGAGTTGTGAACACATGGCCCGACGTGCCGAACACGAGCGTGTCGGGCTGTGCGGGCGAGATGGCCAGACACTCCACGCTGGGACCCCACTGCGTGATCCACCCGTAGTCCATGTTCTTGCCCGGACCATAGTGCCAACTGACGCGCGCCCAGTGCTCGCCTCCGTCAACGGACTTGAACACCCCGGCGGCAACCCACGCGTCGCCGCCGACATACACGACTTCCGGGTCGCGGGGGTCGACCACGATCTCCCGATAGGCGGCAGTCATCGGGGCAGGTTGGTCGCGTTTGCCGACGCGCTGCTCCAGCCCCTGAACCCGACGCACCCACGTCTTCCCGCAATCCTCCGAGCGCCAGACGCCCCCATTCCACGGCTCGCTGTCGCGGGCCGTCGTGGTCACCGTGCAGTAGGCAAGGCGGGGGTTGGTCGTCGCGATGGCTACCTCCGCGACCGCGAGGGGAAGGCTCTCGGCCGCGACCCGCCCCCAACTCTCCCCGCCGTTCTCACTGCGGTAGAGGCCCTGGTTCGTCGCCGCAAGGAGGTACGCGCCATCCGGCGAAACCTCCAGATCGCTGACGATGGCTTGCGGGGCCAGCATCCCGGGCAAAGTGACAAGCTGCCAGGTCTCCCCGCAGTCGCGGCTCCGGTAGATATGGCCCTTGCCATCCTTGTTCCAGCGCGGGCGGCCGATGCCGGCATATACGACATCCGGCCGGGTCGGGTCGAAGCACAGAGCGCCGATCGGGGCCGCGAAGCTCCAGCGTTGCGGCGGGGGGAAGCCGTGACGCTTCTCCGCCCACGTCTTGCCCCCGTCGGTGGACTTGAACACCCCACCCTCCATGCCCAGCAGCAGGATGGCACGATCGCGCGGGTGGACGGCAATCGCCTCGACGAACCGATCGGTGAGCCCCTCGGTGCACATCGTGTAGGAGCGGCCACCGTCCGGCGACCGATAGAACCCGCCCACATCTCCCCCGACGTAGAGCAGGTCGGGAGTGCGCGGGTCACAGGCGATGGCCTCAATCCAGCCGCCACCGCCGGGGCCGATGCTCTGCCAGGTGATGTCCGCGGCGGAGGTGCAACGCGGCAGCACGATCACGATCACCAGCAGCCAACACGCCCTGCAAAGCAGCATGGAGATCACCCCAGAGACGCGGCCGACAAGGCCACTTCCGGCCGGGTCTCTAGCGGCGAGATGGCGGTGAGTGGCTTCTGCAGGCCTGTGAGCGTACCGTAGCGGCCTCAGAACGACTTTCCGGCCGCTCTGCCAGACGCGCCTTACCGTGAAGCCGGACGAAGCCATTTCGCGCTCTGCGCAAGTCCGCCCTGCCCGGAGATCCGGCCGGAAGTGGCCGTGCCGGCCGGGCCGCCCGCGCACCCGCACGCGGTGTTGAGCCACGGGAAGCCGAACGGCGTTCCCGCGCGCGACAGTCGCGGTGGCTACCAGGAGGTTGATCGCTGATGGCCGATGAGCTGGCACTCAAGGTCGGGGTCTCAGGGGTACGTGGCGTTGTGGGTCAGGGACTCACTGACCGGGTGGCACTGGACTTCGCGCACGCCTTCGCCGCCTACGCGCCGCCCGGCGCCATCGCCCTCGGACGCGACACCCGCACGAGTGGCGAGATGCTGCGGGCTGCCGTCGTCGCCGCACTGCTGCAGGCCGGCCGGCCGGTGGTCGACCTGGGCGTGCTCCCCGTCCCGAGTCTGCAGATGGCCATCCGGTTGGCGGGGACACTCGCCGGCGGCGTGTATCTCAGTGCCAGCCATAACCCGGGCGACCAGAACGGCCTCAAGTTCTACCGCCCGGACGGGATCATCCTGTACCCCCACCAGGGGGAGGAGTTGGCGGCCCGCTGGCGACGGGGGGAGCGCACTGTCGCCGCGGCCGGCGCACTGGGCCACGTGACCTCGCAGGGGGCGGCGATCGAGCGCCATGTCGGTCGGATCAGCGCGCAGACGGACGCGCGCCTGATCGCACAGGCCAACCTGCGCGTGGTGGTCGACTGCAACAATGGCGCGGGTTGTGGGTGTGGCCCCGATCTACTGCGCCGCCTCGGAGTGGCCACAGTCGCGGTGCTCAACGGCGAGCCGACGGGCGTCTTCGCTCACCAGCCGGAGCCGGTCCCCGAGCACATGGGACAGCTCGCGCTCCGGGTGGCCGAGCTGGGCTACCACCTCGGCTTCTCCCTGGATCCGGATGCCGACCGCGCGGCAATCGCTGCCTGCGTGATGGGGACGGAGGGTATCGTGGGGGAGGCGATCGGTGAGGAATACACGCTCGCCCTGGGGGCCGCGGCGGTGGCTGCGCAGGCCGCGCCGCGCGGGCAGGTGGTGTCGATGGCGTGCAACTACTCCACCAGCCGGATGATCGAGGAGACGGCGCACGCCCATGGCTTCCCCTTCCTCCGCACGCCGGTAGGGGAGATCAACGTGGTCGAGGGGCTCCAACGCCTGGAGCGGGAGTGGGCGGCGGAGCACCCCGGGGACGCGCACCACTTCGCGTTCGGCGGCGAGGGAGGGGGCGGGATCATCGACGCCCGCAACCAGTACTGCCGTGACAGCCTTAACGCGATGGCCCTGATCCTGCAGGGCCTCGCCGCCTGGAAGCTGCGGACTGCGCTCCCCGACCACCCGCGCCCCGCCGATGAGCGCCTGCTGCTCGACAGTTGGCGCCGCAGCGCACTGGGTGCGTGTGCGATCGTCAAGGACAAGCTGGAGTTCTCTGACCTCGACCTCCAGAGCCGCGTCATGCAGGCCGTCAGTGAGCACTACCGCGCGGCCCCCGTCCCGCCCGCCGACATCCACACCGATGATGGTGTCCGCGTGAAGTACGCGGACCGCTCGTGGGTGCACGTCCGTCCCAGCAACACCGAGCCGATTGTGAGATTCATCGCCGAGCACGACACGCAAGCGCAGGCGCGCGCCCTGGTGGACGCGGCGATGGCCCTGGCACGGCGGCAGCTCCGACGCGGCGGGTAGGTGTCGGCCGTGCCGCGGTCCCGCTTGCGGGACCGCCCTGAGCCCGCGAAGCGGGAGAAGGGCCGTTGCCGTTGGCCGTTGCCGTTGGCCGTGCCGTTGCCGTGGTAGGAGCGCTCCCCCGAGCGCGA
>CAZIWQ010000194.1:0-9113 GCA_964542355.1 uncultured Armatimonadia bacterium | reverse complement strand
CCGCTGCGCGGTCTGGGCTCAGGATGACAGGCAGGCGGAACGACGCGCAAGACAGTCGCGCGAGACGCGCGACCTACGCGAAGCGCCCGGTGCTCAGACAGTCGCGCGAGACGCGCGACCTACGCGAAACGCCCGGCGCTCAGCGCCGTCCGATGGCGCTACGCCAGTAGCTCGAGCATGTCGGTCTCGCGCCACCGGCCCTCCGTCAGGAGGAGGGTCTTGATCTCGTAGGGGCCAAACTCCAGCCGGGCCGGCTCGGCACCAGTGTAGCACAGGCGGGTCGCCGTCGGCTCCCCGGAGATCTCATAGGCCCGGATGACGCGACCACTCCCGCCCTCCTGCTGCTTGACCACCTCGACGATGACATTGTCGGCATCCACGCTGACCAGCGAGTGGGTGGGCGCGAGGCCGCCGCGGTGGGCGGGCTCCTCGCGTGCCAGGCAGGGATGGTTGAGCTGCTGGGCCTGGCGCACGACATCACCCTCCCGCCACCCCCCGGCATGCGGCAGCAGGGAGTAGGTGAAGCGCTGCAGGCCCTGGTCGGTGTATTCGTAGCGCCCCCGCGGGTCCACCTGCGCCGGGTCGTGGAAGCAGTAGATCGGGGTGCGGAGGGCGCTCAGCCGGAGCTCACCCCCCAGGATGTCATAGCCGTACCTGGCGTCGTTGAGCACGGCCAGCCCGGCCACGGTGTCGTCCCCCAACCGGCCGGTGACATCGGCCCACTTCTGGGCCGGCTCCTCGTCACCCTCGGGGGCGCGGGTGACATGCCCGTAGGGCACCTCATAGCTCGCCACCGGGTTGGCGAGCGCAGTCGGGAACGCGAGCTTCAGGAACTCGTGCCGACCGTGGTAGTCCACGGTCAGCAGCACGTCGATGCGCGGGCTGCCCTGCACCAGCCGGATGTCCTGGATGAGCGTTGACTCGCCATACTCCATCTCCACGAGGACGCGGGCGCGGACGGGGCCGAGCTCGACAATCCGGATGCCGCGCTGTGACCGGAAACGCCCGATCTCATCCCGGAAGCGGGGCACCCCGTGGCTCCAGGTATCGGAGGGGTCGTGCATGACGATCCCGACGTTAGCCGGCGCGGACAAGAGGTCGCGACCGAGACCCTTGTGCACCAGGCGGGAGAGGGTGCCCGCCACCGGGTCGAACTCGAGCCGCACGCAGTCGCTCTCGAGGAAGCTCGCCCCGGCCTGGAAGAGGCTGCCGCAGTCGGCCGCCTCCCCCTCCCCCGCCTGCAGCAGGCGGTACGTGCGGTAACCACACGGCGGCAGGTCGGCGAGAAACACGAGGCTGAGCGTCATGCCCCGTCCGCTGATCGTGCTGCTGAGCACCTGGCACGGCACGGCGGCCCCCACGTCATCAACCAGGCGGACCGCACCATTGTGGTTGGGCCAGGTGACCTCCAGCTCGACGGCCTCCTGGCGCTGCCAGGAGAGGGTATTGTAGACCACGAGCGGGCGGCCCTCACCGGCGGTGTTGACGCGCGCCGAGACGCGGGTCATCGCGGCACGGATGGCGCGGCGGGCCAGGAGCTCGGCTTCCCCATAGTCGACCAGGGCGTCGTCACACGCGGGACGGATGCTCGTGCCGGCCAGGATGTCGTGGAACTGATTGAGCAGCACCAGCTTCCACGCCCGCTCCAGGTCAGCAGCGGGGTAGCCGGATGCAGTCAGATCGGCCGCGAGGCAGGAGAGCTTCTCCGCCTGCAGCAGGAGGTTTTCCGACAAGCGATTGTGCTGCTTGATCGCCGACACGGCGGTATAGCACCCGCGTGCGTGGTACTGCAGCTCTTCCGCCACCACCGGGAGCTTCGCCGCCCGGTCGCGGATGGCGTCGAAGAACGCGTCGGGGGAGCTGAAGACGGCATTCGGGCCTTTCGGGTCGGCGGCAACTTTCTGGATACTGGCGATGTTAGCGAGGGTGGGCCCGCCACCGTGGTTGCCGACACCATAGAAGCTCATGGTCTCCTGCAGCCCTTTGACGGTCTGCTCGGCGGCGTCGGTGATGCGGGTCTCGATCTCGTCGGCCCACGTGCCATAGTGACCGGGCATCCGCGCCCCGAGAACGCGGGTCCCGTCGGGGCCTTGCCACCAGAACAGGTCGGCGGGGAGCAGCTTCTCGTGCGGGCCCGGGCGGAAGAAGCAGTATTGCGCCATCCCCTGCTGCGCCAGAATCTGGGGCAGTGTCGCGGCATGCCCGAACGTGTCGACATTGTAGCCGGTGCGGGCGGCGACACCGAAGCGATCGAGGAAGTAGCGTTGCCCGTACAGTCCCTGCCGCACCAGCGCCTCGCCGCCCGGGATGTTGCAGTCGGGCTGGATCCACCAGCCGTTGACGATGCACCAGCGTCTCCGTGCCACCCACCGCTTGATCTCGGCAAACAGCCTGGGGTCCACGTCCTCGATCCACTCGTAGGTGGCGGCACTGCTGCAGGAGAAGACGAAGCCCGGGGTGTCCTTGATGCGATCCACGGCTGCGTGGCAGGTGTCGAGGACCTCCTGGCGCCCCTCCTCCCACCGCCACTGCCATACCGGATCGATGTGGGCGTTGCCGACCATGTGGACAGTGTACTTCGACAAGTCTCGCCGCCGCGGTCTGCTCGCCATGGTGGCCTCCCGACGCGCTGGTATGCTCGGTCTCGGGTTTCCCTGCAGGAGGAGGACACACCTCCTGGGGCGAACACGCCAGAAGACCCGATCGCGCAGGCCACTTCCGTCCGGGTCGCTGTAGCGAGATGACGGTGAGTGGCTTCCGCGGCCCCCTGACGCCGGTCGTACACGATACCCAGGCCACCAATGATCAGAATCGTTTTCGGACCGTTCCAGACGTTCTATGTCCTGTTTGGCGCGTCGTTCTTGGGTGCCGCGACGCTGGCGGGCTGGCTGTGGCTGGCCGTCCCGGGACGCTGGCGCCGGCGCACCGGCGTCGCGATCGTCGTCGTCGCCGCCCTCGCCGTCATGGCAACCATGTGCCTGGGGCGCCGCCCGGACTGGGATGAGACCGAGCACATCCACTCCGCCTGGCTCATGTCGCAACACCAACTCCCGTTCCGTGACTTCTGGGAGCACCACTCGCCGCTGCTGTGGATGCTGCTCGCGCCGCTCGTGGGGGCGCTGAGGCCCTCCCCGGTCGTGTGCGACCTGGCACGCGTTCTCTCGCTGCTGGTCAGCGCCGGGGCCTGCTTCCTGGCGGTGCGGCTGGCGCAGCGCCTCCACGCTTCGCGCGCCCTGGTGCTGATGGTGATCGTCCTGTGGGCCGGGGTCATCGAGCCGGGGGAGCTGTACAACCTGCGCCCCGACCTGTTCGCCAATGTCTGCGCCCTGGCTGCCCTGGTCGTCATGACCGGCTCGCGCACCAACCGGCGGGTGCTGGCGAGTGGGGCACTGCTGGGCCTCGGGGCCGCCTTCACTCCCAAGTACCTGCCACTCGTCGCCGTGCTGCCGTTCGTCGCGCTCACCGAACAGGTGGGGCCGTGGGTGGTGCTGCGGGTGACGGTGGTGCACTGGCTCGGCGTCGTGTCGGGGATCGCCCCGCTCGTGCTGTGGCTGCGGGCCCACGGACTGGCCGGCGAGTTCGTCCAGTGGGTGTATCGGTTCAACCAGGAGGGGCTGCGGTTTGGCGGCGGTCTCCCCTTCCTGCTCCTGGCCGTTACCGTCATGTGGGCGGTGAAGGTGCGCGTGGACCGCTGGTCGCAGCTCACCGGGCCCGCCCGCATCATCAGCCTGGCACTCGCGGTCAGCCTGCTCATGTTCTTCGTGCAGCCCTTCCACAAGCTCACGTATGGCCTGCAGTTATTCATGCTCGTGGCGGCGGCGGCGGGGGCGGGGGAAGCCAAACGGGTCGTGGACGCCCTGTTCGCCGCGCGCCGGCCCGGATTGGCCGGGTTCCTGGTGGGGCTCCGCGCCAAGGGGGTGCACCCGGTGCTGGTGGGGCTCTACTTCCTGCCGACCGTCCTGATGGCGCAGTTCTGGTGCCAGCGTGGCGACTACTGGGGAGGACGCGACGAGGTCGCAGCGCTCATCCGCGCCGCCGGCAACGACCCGGTCGTGGCCGTCCCGCCGGGCCACCCGCTCTTCGCGCGGGACGCCACCGACCTGAGCCAGCCCTGGCAGTGGAACAAGTGGCTCCGCCGCCCGGAGGTGCGCGAACGCCTCGCAGGGATGGTGGACAAGATCATCATCACACGCCCCTCCGTCATCCTGGGCGGCGACGTGCCCACGGCCGCCGCCGGCACCGCCGACACCCCCCCCGCCCCCGCGGGCAGCATGCCGGCCCGGCGGCTGGAGGCCACCCGCGTCATCTCCGAAGAAGACGCAACTCGCCTGCAGGCGTACCTGGAGGCCAACTACACGCTGATCCGCATCCAGCGGCGCTACTACTGGCTGCGCAACGACCGGCCGTATCCGCCAGACTGCGAGCTTGCCGTGCGCGGCGAGTTCCTCAGGCAGACTCCGACCGCGACCACACCGCCCGTCACCGGGCGCGTGGCCGGTGACGATGAACGGTAGGGAGATACTGATGCACAGACAATGGCCCCGGCTGCTGTACCTGATCACCTGTGCCCTGGCGGCGCTGGCCGGCATGGTCGTCAGCGCCGCGCCGGAGGGCGCCGTCGCCGCGGTCCGTGTCATCGATGACGCCGGGCGGCCTCTCCCCGCACGCGTCACCGTGACGCTCACCGGCGCCCCGACCCCGGACAGCCACGTCCTGTTCACCGACCCCGCGGGTCTGTGCCCGCTGACGGGTGTCCCGGACGGCAAGGCCACACTGCAGGTCAACCACGGCCCCCAGTGGCGCATCATCTCCCGGGCGGTCACCGTCGACCACGCGCAGGGCGAGGTCCGCGAGCTGGTGCTCGGGCGCCTGTATGACCTGCGCGCCCGCGGCTACTACGAGGGCGACTGTCACATGCACTCCACCTGTAGCGATGGGGCCCAGCCCCCCGCGGAGGTGGCTTACCATTGCCGCTGTGAGGGGCTCGACTGGGCCTTCCTGACCGACCACGAGACAGTCACCGGTCACGCCGCCTTCCTCGCCACCGCCACCCCGGAGTTCCTCCCCCTCCCGGGGCAGGAGGTCACCACCAGCCAGGGCCACATCCTGGCCCTCGGGGTGTCTCGGGTGGTCTCCCGGGACGTGTCCCACGGTGCCGAGGACATGAAGCGCATCTTCGGGGACATCCACGCCCAGGGCGGCATCGCTGTGCTCGCGCACCCGATGACCCCGACCATGAACTACCGCCTGTGGGAGGTCGAGGGCTACGACGCCATCGAGATCCTCAACGGCTCGCTTCCTCCCCACTCAGGGCTGTTCGACCTCGTCCAGGCCCGTCAGAAGTGGCACCAGTTGCTCGGCGCGGGCAAGCGCCTCCCTGCGCTCGGGGACTCCGACAACCACGACAACACCAATGGGCGGGTGCGCGAGGCACTCCGCGATCCACAGACCGCGCTCAAACGCGAGCCGCGGCTGTCGCTCCTGTGGAACCTCCCCGACCGCGACAAGCTCCTCATCCCGTGGGCTCTCAAGGGGCTCTATCCCGGCACATACCGCACCTGCCTGAAGCTGCCCGCACTGGAGGCCGGTGCGGTCCTCGACGCCCTCCGCGCCGGGCGCGGCTTCGTGACTAACGGGCCCGTGCTCTGTGTCACCGCCAACGGCACCGATCCGGGCGCTCCACTCACCGGCCCCCGGGCCGAGCTGTGCTATGAGGTCGCCTGCAATCGCGGCCTCGACCACTTGACCGTGCTCGTCAACGGAAAGCCTATCGCGACCGTTCCGCTGACGGGCAAGGAGACGGCGGAGGGCACCTTGAAGGTCGACGTGGGCGCCACCGGATGGCTCGCCGTGGAGTGTTACGGGACATGGCCGGACTTCGCCACCACCAATGCGTGGTACATGACGCCCCAGTAGCCTACGGGTGTAGCACCGAAGTCGCTGCCACAGGGGCGGGGCCGGCAAGACCGGCGCCATCGGATCACCGGGGGCACCAGGCCCCGGGCCCATCCGCTACGGGTGTAGCACCGAAGTCGCTGCCACAGGGGCGGGGTTCCTTGACTTGCCGTTGAGCGCAGCATTATAATCCGCCCATGCAAGCGGCCCCTGTGGGCCGCCGTGAGGGGTGCCTGCCGGCTGGTCGTCGCCCTCTGCCGGCGCAGGCCCTCATTGCGCAACGGCCCCGGACGGTGCCGCACGGGGGCGCGGGCACTGTAGCTCGGGAGGGAGCCCTCGATGAGACCTCAGTTCGCAGTCGTGCTCGTCATGCTGTCGGTCCTCTCCGCCTGGCCGGGCATGTGCCAGACGCCGTCCTCCCTCGCACCACACATCCTCGCCACCGTCGGCGAGTTCAACGTCACCCCCGCCTACTTCGACTACGTCGTCCAGCAGCGCTTCGCGCGCGAGGTCATGGCCGAGATCATCCGCTCGCGGGTCATCGAGGATGAGGCCCGTGCCCAGGGCATCAGTGTGACCGCGGAGGCCGTCTCGGCCGAGGTGGCGCGGCAGAAGGCGGCGTTCCCCAACGAAGAGGACTTCACCCATCATCTGAATGACCTCGGCCTCACGGTCAAAGGCTACCGTGAGCACATCCGTACCGAGCTCCTCGGCCTCGCTCTGCTGGCCAAGACCCACGACGTCTCTGACGCGGAGGCGAAGGCCTACTACGACGCTCACAGTGCCGAGTTCGGCACCGAGACGCAGCTCCACGTGCTCGACATCGCGACCGCGACGCAGGAAGACGCCCTCGTCGCCTACCGCGCCTTGCTCGACGGGACGCCCTTCGACGTGGCGGCTCGCCGCTTCGGCGCTGAGGACGCCGCCGGCAAGGATGGCGACCTCGGCTGGGTCACCAAGCAGACGATCGCGCTCAAGCCGCTATGGGACTTCGCCCAGGCCCTCAGCGAGGGCGATACCAGCGAGCCGTTTGAGTTGGACGGCAAGTTCCATATCCTGCGCCTCGCCGGCCGGCGGGCCGGCGCAACAGCCACCTTCGACTCCGTCAAGAGCCAGATCAAGACCCGCCTGCGCGGCGAGCGCGGGCTGAACCCCGCCGACTACGTGACCACCCTCCTGGCGAAGGCGCGCATCAGTGTGCCGTGGCAGCCGGTGGCCTACCTCGAGCGCGAGTACCAGATGCTCAAGGGCATCCGGGTCGCGGTGGATGGTCGCGTCCTGCACCTCACCCCCTCCCCGGTCATCACCGATGAGGGGGCAATGCTCATCCCGGCCAAACCCGTCCTCCAGGCCATCGGGGCCGTCATTACCTGGCGTGCGGGCGCCAAGGTCATGGAGATCAAGCGGGGCGACGCCGTCGCCAAGGTCGCGCTCGGGGAGCGGACGGCCGTCGTCGACGGCGACTTCCAGGACATGAACGCCGCCGCCGTGGTCCGCGAGGGCGTCACCTTCATTCCGCCGCGCGCCATCCTGACGGCACTGGGCGTGGGCGTGGGGTGGAACCCGACGACGCGTCTGCTCGCGATCACAACCACGAAGCCCGCGCCGGGGGCGGCCGCACCGGTGGCCGGCCCCGGCTAGCGACCCGGCCGCAAGGGCCACGACCGGCCGGGCCTCTGCACAAACTCAGTGTACCTGCGCATTCCCAATTGAAGGGGGCAAGACGAAGATGAACCCGAAGCCTCGCCGCCGCCATGCCTTGCCGCTCGTCCCCTGCCTGCTCGCCGTGCTGCTGCTGGGTGCGATCGGCGCGAGCCGGGCCGAGACCCGCACACGCCTGATCGACTTCGAGGAGATGGCCAAGCTCGACGCGCAAGTGCGCGCCGCCACCCTGATCGTCTCCCAGCCCAAGCAGATGGAGCTCGACGGCGTGGGGGTGCTGTGGATCACCGCCCGCCAGCTCAAGACTGACGGTGCGACGGCCGACGGCGTCAAGCACAGCCTGATGCGCATGTTCCGTGACGAAACCAGCGGGTGGAAGACGTCGCAGATCACTGCGCTGAAGCACTGGGTCGCGCGCGGGCACGTGCTGTGGGTTGACACGGGCCAGGCCGTCCTGTTCGGCCTCACCGACAGCGTGGGCGGCTCGACCAACGTCGCCGTCGTCGCCGAGCAGGCCCGCAACCACCCCCTCGTGCGCGACGTGACGCAAGTGGAGTGCATGGACGTCTTCCGCTACATGCGCGGCGTGCCCACGGACGCCACGCCGATCCTGACGGTGTCAAACCGACCCGATCACGTCGTCATGGCCTCCTGGCTGCTCGGGAAGGGCCTGATTCTCTTCCGGCCGCAGGGCAAGTTCGAGACGGTGAACTGGACCTCCAGTGGCCAGCGCGACTGGATCGAGCCGGATGTTGCCGACGCCCGGCAGCTCTTGCACAACATCAACTGCTACACGATGGACGTGCTGCGGCGCAATCGGCTGTGGCCACCGAAGACCGCCTCGTGGGAGCCCAGACCACTCTCGGCGGCCTTCGGAGTAGCGACGCCGCAGTAGTCCCGCCGCACCGACGCCGCTGCTTGCCGCGTCGTTCCGCCTGCCTGTCATCCTGAGCGCAGACCGCGGTGCGGTCTGCGGGCGAAGGATCAGCATCAGCCGAAGGCGCCTGTATGCGGAATGTGATCCTTCGTCGCTGCGGCTTCTGCGAAGCCGCATGCGCTCCTCAGGATGACATCGGCCAGCAGGCGCAGTTCGCGCGGCCGCCGGTACGGCGGCCCAAAGACGGCGGCGTCGCGCCGGTCGTCCTGAGACCCCGGGCAGCGCATCGCCGCGTTGCCGGGGCCACGGTAGTTCCGAGGACACCGGCACAATACGACCGGCGTGTACCCGTCTGACTCACGCTCCCTGGGGCGCGACCCGCAGACCGCGGGCTCGCGCCCCGTTTGGTGGCCCCCTCACCTTCACCTCCCCCAGAACCCCGGGGCGTGACAGGCGTCTGTGAGAGAGCCGCTTGCCGTCGCACCATCCGCCAACCGCGGGGCCGACCGCCACGCAACCGGGGGCTAGGATCCGTTGCCCGCTTCAGACGACGCGTCCCGCATCGACCCACTCCGAGTGCTCCACGAGCGCCCGGACGAGTGTGCCGACCGGACGCTGCACCCCGGCCAGGTTGTCGCCGGCACTGTCCTGCTACTGGCCATCGCAACCGGACTGGTAC
>CAZIWQ010000193.1:2774-9116 GCA_964542355.1 uncultured Armatimonadia bacterium | reverse complement strand
GCCTCTGCGAGCCTCTGAGCGTAGCGTCGCGGCCTCAGAACGACTTTTCGGCCGCCCTTCTAGCCCCCGCTTGCCGTCGTGATTGGTGGCAGCAGTCGGGCCGGCAGGTCCGATGGCTTGACCGACCGGAGGTACCGTAGCACGTACCGGGTCTGCCACTGTTGTCCCGCCGGCAGCTTCACGTACGGGTGCATCCACTCGATGCTCAGGTCGTCGCGCTTGTTGGCATCCCGCCAGCTATAGAACTGCGCGATCGGCGGCGCGTCCACCTGGCACAGCACCGCCTCACCGGTCACGGGATTGCGCTGCGCGATCCAGTCGCCCGTGGTCTCGCCGTTGCGACCACTCTGCTCCCACGTCTCGTTGCCCGGGAGGTAGCCCTGCCCCGGCTTGGCCCAGACCAGATCGGTCAGCGGCGCGTCCCACACGCCCTGCGCGGTCGGCATGGAGACATGCGGGTACTGTCGCGGGTCCGACTGCTCCAGTTCGGCGGCGCCGATGGTGAAGACATGGTGGGTCCAGGGGGCGATGCCCATCTCCGGCGCCGGGCCCGGGTTCTCGATCCGGACGCTGACCTCCAGGTCTGTCCGGTCGGCCGGCACGGCCAGCGTCTTGGTCACCACGAGGCCCTGCAACGAGGCCGTGCTCTTCTTCTGGCGCAAGCGCACGTAGGCCTTGCCCCCGTGGATGCTTGTCTCGATGACCTCGTAGGCGCTGAGCTCGTCGCCGGTCCAGTGGCTGTCGCTGGGTGACCAGAACAGGTCGGCAGTGGCCCCGCCGTAGGGCGGGAGGAAGCTGACGACGGTGCGACCGCCGTCCTTGACGCGCCAGTCGCTCACGCGTCCGCCGTCCTGCGGCCGCACCCAGATCTGCTGGAGCGGGGTCTCGATGAGAATGGCCCGCGCCTGGTCCTTGCCGACCATGTCGTAGCGGATGGTCATGCCGGCGCGTTCGGCCAGGACCGCGCCGGTCGTGTCCGGCTCCTGGTAGGCCCGGTAGGCGTTGGCGAGGTCGGTCGCGGCCATCACGGCCATACTGGTGGACGGGAGGGGATCGCTGTCAGGCGCGATCAGGTACAGGCTCACGCCGTAACGCGCCGGCGTCGTGAGCACTACCCCGGCCTTGAGCTGCTCGGCCGTGTAGATCGCTCTCGCGCCGCTGCTGATGATCCGATCCTCGGTCACGTCCATCAGACGGTAGTGCGTCTCGGTCGCCGGCAAGCCGTCGACGCTCAACCGGTAGTAGACGCCCAGCCCGAGGTCGAGGTTGATGACACCCACGAGCCGTCGGTGGCCTTGCGCGAACGCCCGCCACAGGGTCACACGGTCGAAGTCCGGTACGTTGTACGTGCGCCGGGGCGCCCCGGGGCCCGACCCCACGAGCGTGAAGCGCTTCTTGGGCAGCGGCGTGAGTGTGATGCCCTGCGGGTCCGGTTGGCCGTCCAGGACGACGTCCTCGATCTGGGCCAACTCGCGGCCGCTCCGCGCCAACCACGACAGTTGCAGCGGGCTGAACTCGCCGAGCCAGTAGCACAGGCCCCGGGCGCCGCCCAGGACCGCGGCGAGGTTCATCGCGCGCAGGGTCTCCCCCGGGTCGCCGCCGGGATAGTAGAACTCCCGCCCCTGCCCCAGCAGGCACAGGTGGAGCGGGGTCTTGATGGCGCCAGTGATCGCGCGGCTCCATGTGAGATTGTCGCGTGTCTGCGACACCCCATGGCCGTACCACATCGGCATCACGGCATCCATGGCCTGCGGCATCTCCTTGAGTGGGAACGGGAAGACGAGGGAGAGCATGTTCCCCTGGACGTCCTGCTGCAGGGGGATCATCTCGCTCATGAAGCTGACGTCGGTCGTGGAGTAGGGGCTGCCCGGCAGGAAGACGAACTCGACCTGCGGGTTGCCGGCCTTGGCGGCATCCCGGAAGAACTTCACCAGCCGGAGCGTCTGCCACGCCCGGAAGTCGTGCCACCTGGTGCGGTACTGCTTCCAGATGATCTGCGGGGTCAGGCCGGCGGGGTCGAGCCCGGCGGCCTTCGCGAAGGCCCGGATGCCCGCCGGGGAGAACCCGGTGTTGAACCCCCCGGTGTTCCACTCGATATCCTCCGAGAGCACGTCCACCTTGGCGGCGTGGCGCGCGCAGTACGCCAGGTCGTTCTTCCAGGGCTCCCCGTTGGTGTCGATGATCCACTGCGGGTCCTGGCCTTCAACACCGCGGCCTTGCTCGTCGCGGTTCTGGTACTCCGGTGCCGGGGAGGGCTTGGCCATGTCCGGCCACCCGGCGTGGCCGCTCTGGTCGGCGGCGATCTTGAGTCCCATCTCGCGCGCCCCGGCCTGCAGCAGGTTGTCCAGTGGCGACTCCCACCAGGCCATGACGTTGAAGCCGCTGCGCTGCAGCAGCGTCAGGACCCGGGGCAGCTTCGCCGGGTGCACGCTGAGAGTGGAGCTCTGCCACAGGCGCACCTGCAGGCGTTTGGGGGCGCGGAAGGCCGGCAGCTCCGGCAGGAGCTTGATCGGCAGCGACTGCTCCGCCTCCGGGCCGTCCGGGGTGACGTAGTGCCAGGCGAACACCCCCGGTGCCTTGCGGTCGGCCTCGGTCGGCTGCGGGACCCAGTGCGTGAAGAAGCTGGCCCAGCGGGAGCAGTTGCGCCGCTTGAGCTGCGGGAAGCTGTAGCGCTTGTAGGGGCGGCCCTCGCGCGTCACGGTCTCAACCTGCGGCGCCGGCATGTCGCTCGAGTATGCCAGCGTGTTCGAGATCAACTCGATGTAGGCGGGGGCCTCGACCACTGCAAAGTAGCCCGCAGGCAACTCGCTGGGGCCCTTGTCGCCGACGGGAAAGCCGAGTTTCTCAGCGATGGGCAGGTTCTCGATCATCCCGGCGGTGCCCTCATCGCTCATCGGCCAGACCTTGGACTGAGCCGTCGGGGCGGCGACCGCGGCTGTGCACACTCCTGCCAACGCCAACAGACACCAGACGTGCAGCTTCATGTCTCTGCTCCGATCCGTGGGTGATCACGACTTCCGGCGGGTTGGGGGGAGGTTGTCCGGCGCCGCAACGGAACCGTTCTGGCATGCGCGGATAGCCCGCCCGATCCACCGGGTAGGTTCGCTGCCAGGCCCACCGGCACATTCCTCCCGGGCTGCGGAATCTTCGCGCGATGGACTTCCAGCTAGAAAAGCGCGCCCATGATGGAGCACCGATGAAGCTGACAGCGCCGGCAGTGCTCAGGCAGGCGGAGATCGAGGGGAGCCATGCCCAGTTGGGTGCGCCGATGACCAGGTCGCCCATGCCCCTTGGTGAGCGAGTGACTGCTCTGCTGGCGCAACTGTGCCAGAGTGCGCCTCCGGACACCGGCGTAGTGGCGACCCCGCCGCCGATCCCGGCCACGGGGTGGTGCGAGCCCTTCCATGAGGCCTGGCTGGCCCACGAACAGGACGATGCGCGGGTGCGCCTGGCGTATGCCCGCGCGGCGGAGCTGGCGGCGGCCCGTCCCGTCATTGCACCGGGCGAGCTCATCATCGGCGGCGACGCCCTCGCCCCCCTGGTCTCCGGCCGGGCCACCCCCTTCGGGAACCACATCCGCCTGTATCCCGACCGCGCTCCAGCCATCAAGCAGGCTCACCCGGAGCTCGCCCCGCAGGTGGACGACCTCGTGGCCTACTGGCAGCAGTGGCTGGCCGCGCACCCGGCGGGGCCCGGGCTCACCTGCCACGCTTCCCTCGCCTATGGACGGGTCCTGGCGCTGGGGCTGGACGGCCTGAAGGACTACGTCGTGCAGTGGCGCGACCGCCAGGTGGCGGCCGCCCCCGAGAAGGCGCCCTGGTACCAGGCTTTGCTCATCACTGTAGACGGCCTCGCGGGGTTCATCAGGGCCCACGCCGAGGCGGCACGGGAACTGGCGGCGAGGGCTGAGACCCAGCCGCTACGGGATGACCTGACCGCCGCCGCCGCACGCTGCAGCCACGTGGCTCACTGGCGGCCGCGCTCCTTCGCCGAGGCCGCGCAGCTCTTCTACCTGCTGTTCCTGGCCTGCGGCCACGACTCCCCCGGCCCGGTGGACCGCATGCTCTGGCCGGCTCTGCAGGAGGAGCTCCAGGCCGGGACCATCAGCCTCGAGCAGGCGCAGGAGCTGCTCGACTGCCTGTGGATCAAGTTCGCTGCGAAGACGGCGTACGGCGCCACACTCGGCGGGCAGTTGCCTGACGGCGCCGACGCATGCAATCCCGTGTCGTACCTGTGCCTGGAGGCACACCGCCGGCTGCGACTGCTCTCCCCGCGCACTGCGGTACGCTGGCACCGTGGTCTCGACCCGGACTTCCTCCACCATGCCTGCGCGGTCGTGGCTGAAGGGCCGTCCTTCCCCGCCTTCGTCAACGATGAGGCGATCGTCGCGGCGGCGACAGCCCGGGGCATCACGCTTGAGCACGCGCGCGAGTACACCTTCGTCGGCTGCGGACAGGTCTACCCGCACGGCCGGGGCAATGGGAACTACGAAGACCTGATGCTCAACGCGGCCAAGCTGCTCGAGTTGGCACTGCACGACGGCTGCGACCCCGTCAGCGGGCGGCAGAGCGGCCCCCCGACCGGCGACCCGGCAAGCTTCGCCAGCTTCGATGATCTGCTCGCAGCCTGCCACACGCAGGTCGCGGCCGCGCTCAGGCGTGAGATTGCCGGCGTGAACGCGCGCCGCCAGGCGGCTGTGGGGAAGACCTGGGACTTCCTGCGCTCCCTGCTGTCGTACTCGTGCGTGGAGCGCGGGCTGGACTGGCATGAGGGGGGAACCGACTACAGTGAGTGCATGGTCGACATGGAGGGCCTGACCACGCTGCTGGACTCCCTGCTGGCGATCCGGGTGTTGGTCTACGAAGAGCGGCGGGTGTCGCTGCCGGAGCTCATCGCGGTGCTTGACGATGACTGGGCCGGGCATGAGGACCTGCGCCAGTATTGCTTGCGCCAGTTGCCCAAGTTCGGGAACGACGACCCGCTGGCGGACGAGTTCGTGCGGACCGAGGCGGCCTGGGTGAATGACACCATCAATGGCTTTCGCTCCGCCTTTGACGGCCCGTGTGGCATGGACATCATCGGCTGGAGCGGGTCGGTCGTCTATGGCGAGTTGACCGGGGCGACACCCGACGGACGGCGCCGGGGCGAAGCCCTGGCGGACTGCGCCGGGCCGGCACAGGGCCGCAACACCCACGGCCTGACTGCGACGCTCAACTCGGTACTGTGCCTGCCCCATGGCCGGGCGCACGGTCCCCTGGCGCTGAGCCTGCGCTTTCCCGCTTCCGCCGTGCGCGGCGAAGAGGGTACCAGAGCACTGCGCGCGGTGGTGGCGACGTACTTCGAGCGCGGCGGCCAGCAGCTCCAGATCTCCATCGCAAGTACGGCGGACATGCTGGCTGCGCTCGAGCACCCGGAGGCCTACCGGTCGCTGATGGTGCGGGTCGGTGGCTTCAGCGCCTACTTCACGCAACTGGACGCCCGCTGGCAGCAGGACATGATCGCGCGCTCGGAGATGGAGTGCTGATTGGCAGACAGGATGGGAGACCAACGCATGCACACCATTGCACAGATCGCCTCGCGCTGCGACCTCTTCGTCGAAGGACGCCGATCTGTTCGGACTGCGGCTCGCAGGATGGTGGGCTGGACCGGCCCGGGGACAGGCTCTGCACAAGGAGAAGCGAAGAGATGAAGGTCTTGATCACCGGCGCGGCCGGGCGGCTCGGGCGCAAGCTCACCCGTCAACTGGAGGCGAGCCACGAACTGGTTC
This sequence comes from uncultured Armatimonadia bacterium, assembly GCA_964542355.1. Lineage (GTDB taxonomy): Bacteria > Armatimonadota > Zipacnadia > Zipacnadales > JABUFB01 > CAZIWQ01. The sequence continues at coordinate 3,349 of CAZIWQ010000193.1, read as the reverse complement.
TGGGCGACGTGGCCCCTCCGGACGATCCGTGCGCCGTCTCACTGGACGTGACCGACCTGGAGGCGGCTCGCGCCGCAGCCAGGGGCTGTGAGGCCGTCGTCCACATGGCCATCGCGGACTCGCCGATCCGCAGTCGTGAGGAAGCCCTACGGTATGCCATGCAAGCCCTGCAGGTGCATGTCATCGGCACCCACAACATGCTGCAGGCGGCCTGGGAAGCCGGCGTCCGCCGGTTCGTTCACATCAGCTCGGTGAGTGCCGTCGACGGCACGGCGCCCGGCACCCTGATCGGGTCGGATACCCGACACTCCAGCAATGGCCCCTATGGCATGACCAAGGGGTTCGGGGAGGACCTCTGCCGCGGGTTCCACTACAGCTTTGGGCTGCCGGTGGCTGTCCTGCGGCTGGGAAACATCTACAACCCGGAGCCCGGTGGCCTCTGGGTGGGGAACGTCTATGTCCCGGAGTCGGCGGGGCCCGCACTCCCCGGGCCGTCGCCGTCCCGCGTCCATGTGGGTGACGTCACCCGCGCCATCGCACTCGTCCTGGAGACGCCCGAGCCCCCGTATGCCCTG
>CAZIWQ010000193.1:0-2674 GCA_964542355.1 uncultured Armatimonadia bacterium | reverse complement strand
CATGCAGTCGCTGCCCAAGCGGACCCGGCCCCGCCGCTCACCGACTGGCTGTTCTTCACTTCCGACAAGCGGCTGGGGGCCATCCGGCCCGACGGGATCGGGGAGTGCTATCCCGACTTCGGTCTGCCCGCCCGGCACCAGTGGCGGCTGGGCTATGTGTCCCCCGACGGTCGGGAGGCGGAGCTGCTAACGCCCGACACTGGGAAGAGCTGGTGCTACGACTTCGTCACGAAGGCCGTGCGCGAGATCCCGCAATGGCGGGGCGAGCCGCTGCCCGGAGGCACACGCTGGTTCCACCAGGCAAACGCGGGCAACGTCTTCTCCCTGTACACCACGGACCTGGCCGGCGAGAGCCGCGAGGACATCTACTCGACGACGGGCTATGGCTACGGCGTCGCCCTCAGCCCCGACCGCCGGCGGGTGGCGTATCACATCACGAGCAACCCGGCGCGGCCCGGCTATGAGCTCTGCGTGGTGGACCTGACGAGCAAGCAGCACCAGGTAGTCGCCAGTGACTACCGGTACCTCCACTTCGGGCCGACATGGTCGCCGGACGGCCAATGGCTGCTGTACCAACGCTGCGAGTACCAGCAGGACCCCGGACACGACCGCTCCGACGTGTGCCTCAGCCGTCCGGATGGCTCCGAACACCGGCTCCTCACCACCGGGCAGCGCCACTGGTTCGCCGCCGCCGTCGGGACGCCGGAGCGGCATAGCAGCGGCTCGAACATGCCGGTATGGTCGCCGGATGGCCGCCACGTCACCTGCACGCTGCTCCTGCCCGACTCGCGCACCGCGTGGCCATGGGCCACCGGCCGACCGGACACCGATCACTTCAACCGCGACTACCATCCCGAGTTGGCGCGCGGGGGGACGCAGATCTGTCGGATCGATATTGAGACACGGCAGGTCACCGTGCTCACGAGCGACGCTGTGCCCACGTGGAACTTCCGGCTGGTCTGGTCGCCGGACGGCTCGCGCCTCGCCCACATGCGCGCCGACGTGGGGAGCCTGCCCGAGCTGTGGCTGCGGGAGGCGGACGGCAGCAACCCGCGTCTGCTGAGCCGGGGGCTGAACGGGACGGGCGCGGATCATGCCCGTTGGGTTCGCCTGGCTGTGCCGTCGCTCGCAGACGGTGCGACCACGAAAGGATAGCACTCATGAGCAAGCTGGCGATCGTCGGCGGAACAGTCATCGACGGCAACGGCGGCACGCCGCTTGCCGGTGGCACGGTCATCGTGAGCGACGGGCTGATCGAGGCAGTCGGGGGGGCCGGCACGCTGCCGGTCCCTGATGGCGCCGAGGTGATCGACGCCACCGGCAAGATCGTGATGCCGGGCCTGATCGACTGCCACCAGCACGTTGGCACGGGGTTTGTGGCGGTCAAGCGGCTGCAGGACAACCTGCGCCGGGGCACCACCACCGTCGCCGGGGTCACCGGCGGGCCCGGGGCCGTCGCGCTCCGCCAGGCCATTGCCGATGGTCTGATCGACCGCTGCCCGCACTACTGGGTGGGCGGCGTCGTGGACGCGACCGGTGGCCACCTGGAGGGCCTCGGGGGCGAGGGCGCCTGGATCACCGCGGACGGGCCCTGGGAGGTCCGGCGCGCCGTGCGCCAGATGGCAAAGGACCGCGTCGACTTCATCAAGACCGCCGCCTCCGGCGGCTTCCAGTGGGAGTTCGAGCGCGTCGAGTGGGAGGACTACACGCTGGAGGAGCTGGTCGCGCTGGTGGAGGAGGCACACGCGAAGGACAAGCGCGTCGTCGTCCACGCGCATTCCCAGCCGGGCCTCAACCACGCCATCGCGGCCGGCTGCGACATGATCCACCATGGCGCCCTGATCGATGAGGAGGCGCTCCACGGGATCGCCCGGCGGGGCCTGCACTACGCCCCCACGCTGCACATCACCAGCAAGCCGGTATGGACCAACCCCGCCCTCCCCCCTCACATGCGCGAGCGGATGGAGCACGCACACCCGATCCACCGGGAGGGTGTGCGCACGGCCCACGCGATGGGTCTGCCGATGCACTGTGGCACCGATGGTGGCCCCGGCGATGCGGCGCACGAGCTGATGGAGCTCTGCGACTGCGGCCTGTCGCCGATGGAGGCGATCGTCTGTGCCACCCGCAACTCGGCGGAGGCGCTCGGGATACTCGACCGCACGGGGACGCTGGAGCCGGGGAAGGAGGCGGACCTGATCGTCGTCGCCGGCGATCCGCTGGCCGACATCTCGGTCCTGTACGAAGCGGGCAACATTGCGCTGGTGATGCGTAAGGCGGGCGCGAGGGCGGTGTGTCTGCGCCCCAATGCTGATGGGGAGCGGAGCGGCACGGCGGGCTGATGGCGGATAGAGAGAGAGCTGCTAACGAACGGCATGCCGATCGTCGCGGGGCCTCGCGCTCTGCGCGCACCGCCGGGTGCCGTTCGTCCTGTAGCCCGGAGGGCGGCCGCAACTTGCCACCAGCGGAAGCTGGTGGGTAGTGGCGCCCCATCTCCCTGTGAGCCCTGAAAGGGCGGCAGATGCGCGTTGCGCGGTCTGTGGTTGTGCCGCCCCCTGCGGGGGCTCGTGACCGAGAGGTCCCGCCGGAACCACCAGCTTCCGCTGGTGGCAAGTTGCGGCCGCCCCGGGGCTACTGAACGTCCCCGGCAGGGAGCCAGTATGGGACGGTCAGA
>CAZIWQ010000192.1:4198-9118 GCA_964542355.1 uncultured Armatimonadia bacterium | reverse complement strand
CCCGTTCGTCGAGCGGCCGAAAGGCCGTTCTGAGGCCGCGAAGCCACGCCAGAGTGTCTCTGGAGGGCACGCAGCCGGCCGCTACGCGTCGCGGGCCGGCCGGGTGTGGCCTCTTCGGCCAGACCCCTAGGTGAAGAAGATCCCTGTCTTGAGGCTTGTGCCCGCGACCACGCTGCGCCAGGCGGCTTCCCAGTCGTCGATCCCGAAGCGCCCGGTCACGAAGGGGGTGGGATCGAACCGGCCGTCGCGGATCATGGCGAGAGCCTCCTCGTGGACGGTCGCCTCGGCCGGGTCCACGCGCACGAACGGGTGCCGCGCCGACAGCTCATCGAAGAACCCCTGCTGCGTCATGCCCTCATACACGGCGTAGCTGTGGATCACCCCGCCCGCGGACAGCAACGTGTCGGCCAGCGAAGCGACCACGGCCATGCTGCCGGTCGTCTCGACGAGGCCGTCGTAGTCAGCGGGCAGTTGTGCCGCATCGGCAATCAGGCGGACGTCATCCGCGCAACCATGCTGCAGTGCGAAGGCGAGGGGTGCCTCGCGGCGGGCCACCATCGTCACGCGCGCCGCGCCCCGCCACCGCAGGAACATCCCGAACAGGCAGCCGGTGATGCCGGCCCCGGCCACGACAAGGCGCTTGCCCGACACGTTCTCGATCTTGGCCGAGGCCGAGTAGATCTCTTTTTGTGTGATCAACAAGAGCGCCTTGTCGCGGGGGATGTCCCCGGGCACAACCGCCTGGTAGCGGAACCCGAGCGGTACCTGGTCGGCCGCCACCTCCCCGTCGTCCACCATGGCCTGGGCGTCGCGCACCTTGGCGAACTCGGCAAAGCCGCCCCAGCCCGAGCCGATGTCATTGGCCACCTCGCCGGGGTAGAGCGCCTGCGGCCGCAGCACACGGTCACCGACCTTGCGGTGTCGCACTCGTGGGCCCGTCTCGATGATGACCCCGATGCCCTCGTGACCGAGGATGCTGGGTACGTGGAAGGACGACATGAACGTCCCGCTCACGATGTGGCGGTCAGTGCTGTGGCAGAACAGACACGCCTCCATCTGCACGAGGCAGTCGTAGTCGCCAGGCACGGGGCGCGCGATGTCCTGCAGCCACAGCCCGCCCTTGTTGTCCGTCAGTAGTGCTTTCATACTGTCCTCCGGTCTTCAGGTATCCGGCGACCCGCCACCGGCCGCCGTCGAGCCCGGGTCGCGCGCGTCACGGCCGGCAGTGGCCTTGTCCGCCGAGTCGCGAGGGGTATTTCCCGACCTCCGTACCGAGAGCCTCCCCAGTCCTGCCTCGTGTTTGTTACTCCGCTCCGGTTCAGCGAGCTGTGGGCAGGGCCGATATCATGTCCGAAGGACTTGTCGCCGGGGCGATACCAGAGCTGCAGCCCCACCGGCTCCCGAGGCAGCCAGCGTTGGCCAAGTCCTGCTCGCGCCGCTCGCCCCACCGACGCACGGAGGCCGTCACCACTTGTAGCGCAGGTGCATTCGCCATGGTCATCGCAACCGACTTCCAGCATCGTCCGAGCCTCGAGGCGGGGACCGAGGACGCCCCCGTCCCGGTGATCGAGAGCCGGTTTGCCCACACGATCGCGCATGACCTGCGCTCGCCGCTGACCGCGATCCAGATGTGCGCCGACGCCCTGTCGATGAGTGAGGACGCGGGCCTGCGGCGCAAGTATGCCGTGCTGATCTCCGAGCAGGCGAAAGCGATCGCGTGGTCGCTGGAGAACCTGGTGGCGCTGGGTGACTCGCAACTGTGGCAGCAGTGCCCGCGACAGCGGGTCGACCTCGCCACTGTCCTGGTGGACTGTCTGGAGGAGCTGCGCGAGCAGTCGGCCTCGCGGGGCGTCACCGTGCTACAGCACCTGGACGCGCAGGACCTGCGGGTGGTGGGGGTCGAGGCCGCGCTCCGGCAGGCGCTGCGGGGCTGCATCCAGGTCCTGATGTCGATCAGCCCGCAGGGCGCGCAACTCCTGATCCGGGGTGTGCGGCACCTGGACAGCGAGAGCGGTCGACACCTGGTCCGCATCGCGATCGCGACGCGTCCGGACTGTGCGCTGCGGGCGCAGCGGGTTGATGCGCTCGATCTGCCGTGGCGGCGCGTCACGCTGATGGCGGCCCAGAGCATCCTGCGCGAGCACGGCGGCAGCGCCTCTGAGACGCGCAGCCCGGACGTGCTCGGGCTCACGATCGAGCTCCCTGTCGGGCCACTGACCGCCACCTAGAAGAGCGGCCGAAAGGCCGTTCTGAGGCCGCGAAGCCACGCCAGAATGGCGCTGGCGGGCACTCAGCCGGCCGGATGTGGCCTTTTCGGCCGGGTCTCCAGGGGCTCCGCCCCAGACCCCCCAATCTGCCTCATCCCTCACCTCCGGCCCCGCACCGTCAATCGGTTGCGGGGCTGTTGTGCGTGGGGACGGCGTTGCACTGCAGCAGTGGTATGTGGATTGCAGTGTGGGAAGCAGCGCACCGGCCCGCCGCGAACGGGGGAGACGGACGGCTCGCAGGGGCCGCCGAGCCAGGCACGGCACCGGAGCGCGGAGCACGTTGAAGCATAATTGAAGGTGGCTGGAAACGTCCTATAAGCCCGGGTGCTACCATAACGCTCGACAGCAGAGCCGGCAAGCCGCCACCAAGCGGCGGACGACGCAACCAGATACTTCTCAGAAGCGCAATGCAGCAATCAGTCTGACGAGTGCACCCCTCCGCCGGCGCGCTCGACACAGACAACGCCACCCAGTGGGTACCTGTAGATCGCGTGGTTGTGGGCAACCGCGTTACCGAAGCCGATCCATTTGGGCGTATCAAGAACCTAAGGGGATACGGCCCATGACGCGCGCCGAACGCGAGCGGTTGATCGTCGAGCACATCTGCCTGGTGCACCACATCGTGGGACGGATCGGGGCCCATCTGCCGGAGAACGTCGAACGTGACGATCTGATCAGCGCCGGCATCCTGGGACTGATTAAGGCAATCGACCGCTACGATGAGCGGCGCGGGGCAAAGCTGGCGACGTATGCCAGCTCGGTGATCAAGGGCGAGGTCATGGAGTCGCTGCGGGCGAAGGACTGGGCGCCGCGGAGTGTGCGGCGGAAGGCCCGCGAGCTCGCCAAGTGCGCCGCCCGGCTGGAGTACACGCTGGGGCGTCCCCCGGAAGAGGCCGAGCTCGCCGAGAGCATGGGCCTGGACATCGACGGCTACCACAAGCTGCTGGAACAGGTCGGGGGGGCCACGCTGCTGTCGCTGGAGGAAGTGCTCGCCGGCGATGACTCCTCGTGGGATGGCGACGCCCCCGATCTCGACCCGTACGATGAGTACGGCGATCCCGCGGTGCAGCTCGAGGACCAGGCGGTCCGCAATGTGCTGACAGAAGCTGTCGACCGGTTGCCGGAGCGCGAGAAGCAGGTTGTCGGGTTGTACTATCAAGAGGAGCTGACCTTGCGCGAGATCGGCGCAGTGCTGGGAGTGACCGAGTCGCGCGTCTGTCAGATCCACAGCCAAGCGATTGCACGGCTGCGCGGCGTCGCCTCGCGCGAGCTGGCGATGGCCGTTCCGCGGTAGTCTCGCACGTCGGCCGCCGGATCGGACTCCGGGCACTCCTGTGCCCGGATTTTTGTTTGTATGAGACAAGGACCCTATGCTATAATCTCGCGGTTGTTTGTGGGGGGCCTCACGCCCCGACCGCAACGGCAATGGCCGGGTGTGTGTGCCGAGACGGCTGTGAGCGGCGTCTAGTGCTGTCTGGGCGCCGCGTTGCGGCCTCGGGACGGCTTCGTGGCCGCTCCTCGGTTATCTGAAAGGAGCTGTTTTCTTTGGTTAGGCATTTGAGAGCGGCCGGCGTGGGGTGGCTCGTGGTCACGGTGCTCGGCTGCGTGGCGGGGTGTGGCAAGCAGCCCATCGCCCTGGTTGGTCAGCACAAGATCACGCGTGCCGAGTTCCTGGCAAAGCTGGAGAAGGATCAGGGGCACGAAGCCCTCGCCGGGATGATCAACCGGCTGCTCGTGGAGGATGCGTTTGTTGCCTCCGGCCTCACGCTCAAGGCAGAGACCGTGGACGAGCGCATCAAGGAGATGAAGGACCGCTTCCCCAGCCCGGAGGCGTTCAACCAGGCCCTCACCTCGCGCGGCATGACCGAGCAGGATCTCAAGGACACCATGGCAATGGAGTTGAAGCTGCGCGAGCTGTGCATGAAAGACGTCAAAGTCACGGAGCAGAAGGTCCGTGAGTTCTTCGAGCAGTACAAGGAGCACTTCAAGCAGCCGGAGACCGTCAGCTACAGCGAGATCGTTGTCACGAGCGAAGCCGATGCCAAGAAGGTGGCGGCGGAGTTGGCCAAGCCCGGGGCGAACTTCTCCGCCCTGGCCAAGCAGTACAGCGTCTCCCCGGCCACCCGCGACATGGGCGGCAAGGTGCCCGAGACCGCGCGCGAGCGGGTCGCCCCCGATGCGGTGCGCCAGGCGCTGGCACAGCTCAAGCCGGGCCAGGTGAGTGCCCCGTTCGCCGGCGAGGAGGGGCGCTGGATCATTGTCAAACTCGATCAGACCAAGGCCGCGATGGAGGCCGACTTCACCCGCGACCGCAAGAAGATCGAGGAGACCTTCAAGGAGCAGCAGGCCAAGCAGCCCCAGGAGCTCCTGGCAGAGCTGCGCGAGAAGTCCGTCGTCAACGTGGTGGAGCCCCGCTACGCCGACATGAATGAGATGTTCCGGCCGAAGGCGGCCCTCCCGCAGTTCGGTGGCAAGGCCCCGGGCGCGAAGGGCGCGCCGGGCGCCACCCCCGCAGCCCCCGCCGGTGCCACTGCGCCGGCACAGACCGCACCACCGCCCGCGAAGGGCAAGTAGTCCCTGCGCCGACCTGTCGGCTATCACTGCGCCACCGACCGTCAATCCGCGCGTCACCAGCATCCAGTCGGGCGTCCGC
>CAZIWQ010000192.1:0-4098 GCA_964542355.1 uncultured Armatimonadia bacterium | reverse complement strand
CACTGCGCCACCGACCGTCAATCCGCGCGTCACCAGCATCCAGTCGGGCGTCCGCCAGCGGCGGACGCCCGCTGTCGCAACCAGACCACCTACGTGTATGAGACAATTCGATGACCTGGTCGAGATCATGAGGCGCCTGCGGGCCCCCGGCGGCTGTCCGTGGGACCGCGAGCAGACCCACACCAGCCTCAAGCCGTACCTCCTGGAGGAGTGCTACGAGGCGCTCGAGGCCGTGGACAGCCACGACCCCCGCAAGCTGTGCGCCGAGCTGGGGGATGTGCTCCTGCAGATCGTGTTCCATGCCCAGGTTGCCGCCGAGAACGGCCAGTTTGACGCCGCCGACGTCTGCCGGCGCATCAACGAGAAGCTGGTGTGGCGACATCCCCACGTATTCGGCGACGTCGAGGTCACAGACAGCGACGAAGTCGTGGTCAACTGGGAGCGGCTGAAGCGCCAGGAGCAGGAGACGGGCGCCCGCCCGTCCGCGCTCGATGGCATCCCACGTGCGCTCCCCGCGCTCAAGCGAGCGACCGATCTGCAGAAGAAGGCCGCGAAGGTGGGCTTTGACTGGCCCGATCTCGCCGGCCCGCTGGCCAAGCTCGACGAGGAGTTGGCGGAGGTCCACGCGGCGCACGCCGCCCGTGATCCGGAAGCCGTCAGCCACGAGATCGGGGATCTCCTCTTCGCCGTCGTCAACGTGGCCCGCTTTCTGGGCACTGATAGCGAAGACGCACTGCGCATGGCATGTGACCGGTTCACCGCGCGGTTTGGGTACCTCGAGCAGGAGGCGGCGCGGGCGGGGCGGCGGTTGACGGACATGTCTCTGGCGGAGATGGATCAGTTGTGGGAGGCGGCCAAACGTGCCGAGCACGATGCGCCTTGACGCGTTCCTCAAGAACAGCGGCCTGATCGCGCGCCGTCCCGTGGCCAAGCGGGCCTGCGATGAGCACCTCGTGGAGTTGGGGGGCCGACCGGCGAAGGCGGCCGCCCCGGTGAGCGTCGGGGTTCAGATCACGCTGCGGATTGGGATGCGGGTCACGCGCCACGAGGTCTTGGCGCTCCCCGCGCACCCGGTCAGCCGGGCCTCCCGCGACGAATACGTTCGGCTCATCTCAACCGAGCTGGTTGAGCTGGATACCTGAGGACAACAGGGCTGCACAGAACATCACGAGCGATGATCTTGGCTCAAACTGGAGAGGGATGACCCCACATGGCGAAGTACAAACCGGTGTACATGTTCAGTGACGACACGAAGGCGTTGACCAAGCAGTTGGAGGCCGAGGGCGGCCAGCTCAAGTTCCTGTTCGGTGGCAAGGGTGCCAATCTCAACATCATGACCGGCGCCGGGCTGCCGGTGCCGGCCGGGTTCACCGTCACCACCGAGCAGTGCGTGGAGTTCATGCAGGCCGGCCACAAGTTCACGAGTGCGCTCAGAGATGAGATCCTCGCCGCCAAGAGCAAGCTCGAGCAAGAGACGGGGAAGGAGTTCGGCAACCCCGCCAATCCGCTGCTCGTCTCGGTGCGCTCCGGCGCTCGCGACAGCATGCCCGGCATGATGGACACCGTCCTCAACCTCGGCATGAACGACGAAGTCGCGGAGGGCATGATCGAGCTCACCGGCAACGAGCGCTTCGTGTGGGACGCCTACCGCCGCTTCATCATGATGTTCGGCAACGTGGTCATGGGCATCGATCGCGAGCATTTCGAGGAGTGCCTGAAGAAGATCAAGCAGCAGGAGGGCGTGAAGGAGGACACCGAGGTCTCCGCGGCCGGGCTCAAGGCCGTTGTCGCAATGGAGAAGGATGTCTACCGCCAGCACATCGGCAAGCCGTTCCCCACGAAGGCCGAGGACCAGCTCATCGAGGGCGTCCGCGCAGTGTTTGAGTCGTGGGACAACGATCGCGCCATCGCCTACCGCAACCTCAACAAGATCCCGCACGACTGGGGCACCGCCGTCAACGTGCAGACCATGGTGTTCGGCAACATGGGCGACGACTCCGGCACCGGTGTGGCCTTCACGCGTGACCCGGCGACCGGCGAGAAGGTCCTGTATGGTGACTATCTGCAGAACGCCCAGGGCGAGGACGTCGTCGCGGGCATCCGCACCCCGGTGCACATCTCCGAGCTCGAGCGCATCGACAAGAAGTGCTTCGACGAGTTCGTCCAGATCTGCCAGCGCCTGGAGGCCTACTACAAGGACGTCCAGGACATGGAGTTCACCATCGAGAAGGGCACGCTGTACATGCTGCAGACGCGCAATGGCAAGCGCACGGCACAGGCGGCCCTGAAGATCGCGGTCGACCTGCACGACGAGGGGGTCATCAGCGAGGAGCAGGCGGTCATGCTGGTCCCGCCCAGCCAGCTCGACCAGGTCTTGCACCCGCAGTTCGACTCCAAGAAGAAGCCGGCCCCGATCGCCAAGGGTGTCGACGCCTCGCCCGGCGCCGCCGCCGGCAAGGTTGTCTTCTCCGCCGCCCACGCCGAGGAGCAGGCCCAGCAGGGCGAGCGCGTTGTGCTCGTGCGGCATGAGACCAGCCCCGAGGACATCCGTGGCATGGCCGCCGCGCAGGGCATCCTGACCTCCTTCGGCGGCAAGACCTCCCACGCCGCCGTCGTCGGCCGCCAGATGGGCAAGCCGTGCGTTGTCGGCTGCGGCGAGATCGAGATCGACTACAAGAAGCGCCAGTTCACCGCCAACGGCAAGGTCATCAAGGAGGGCGAGTACATCTCCATCGACGGCGGCACCGGGGAGGTGATGCTGGGCGATGTGCCGCGCGGTGAGTCGGTGATCATCAAGGGGCTGCGCGGCGACAAGCGGGCCCAGAAGGACCCGATGTTCACCTACTTCACTCGCCTGATGGAGTGGGCCGACAAGGCCCGCACGCTCGGGGTCCGCACCAATGCCGACACCCCGCAGGACAGCGCCCTGGCGCTGGCACTCGGCGCCGAGGGGATCGGCCTCACCCGCACGGAGCACATGTTCTTTGGTGAGGACCGCATCCTGAGCTTCCGCAAGATGATCCTGGCGGGGACCGCCGAGCAGCGCAAACAGATCGCCAACAAGGAGCTCCTGCCCCACCAGCGCAAGGACTTCACCGGCATCCTCAAGGCGATGGACGGCAAGCCGGTCATCATCCGCCTGCTGGACCCGCCGCTGCACGAGTTCCTGCCGCGCGAGAAGGACGCCGTGGCCGAGGTTGCGGCCGCGATCGGCAAGTCGCCGCGCGAGGTCAATGAGCTCACCGAGTCGCTCCACGAGTCCAACCCGATGCTGGGGCACCGCGGCTGTCGCCTCGGCGTCACCTTCCCCGAGATCTACGAGATGCAGGTGCGTGCCATCTTCGAGGCCGCCTGCGACCTGAAGAAGAAGGGCCTCAACCCCATCCCCGAGGTCATGATCCCGCTCGTCAGCCTCCAGGGCGAGCTCGAGATCTGCTTCGAATACACCAACCGCGTCGCCCAGGAAGTCATGGCGAAGAAGGGTGTCACGGTGGCGTACATGATCGGGACGATGATCGAGCTGCCGCGCGCGTGCGTCGTCGCGGACGGCATCGCCCGCATCGCCCAGTTCTTCAGCTTCGGCACCAATGACCTGACCCAGACCGCGTTTGGGTTCTCCCGCGATGACGTCGAAGGCAAGTTCTTCGGCGACTACGTCACCAAGCGCATCTTCCAGGTCAGCCCGTTCGAGACGCTGGATATCGCGGGCGTGGGTGAGCTCATGAAGATCGGCTGCAAACTCGGCCGCGAGGCGAACCCTGAGCTCGAGCTGGGGATCTGCGGCGAGCACGGCGGGGACCCCCATTCCGTCGAGTTCTGCCACAAGATCGGCCTCAACTACGTCTCATGCTCGCCGCTGCGCGTGCCGATTGCCCGCCTCGCTGCCGCTCAGGCTGCGATCAAGGGTAAGGGTCACCGTGCCGCGGTCGGTGAGTAGCTGAACGCTTCCCACGGGGCACCGGCGGCCGGCGGCCCCGGTGCCCCGTCGCTTGATAGTGACACTTCTCAAGGAGAGGGTGGGTACGATGACCTACATCGAGAACATTCAGGCCCGCGAGATCCTCGACTCTCGCGGCAACCCGACCGTCGAGGTCGACG
>CAZIWQ010000191.1:1455-9119 GCA_964542355.1 uncultured Armatimonadia bacterium | reverse complement strand
TTGTGAAGGTCGTGCAGTAAGGACCGGCGGCCGGGGGCGTAGCGCCGCGAGGCGCGCCCCCCCCGGCGTCGTGGCGTGACGGGGACGGCTTCCCGACAGCTTGGACAGGCGGCAGGTGTCGATCGTGCCTCAGACGAAGTTCATCCTTCAGTGCAGCGAGTGCAAGTCACAAAACTACCTGACGGCCAAGAACCGCCAGAATGTCTCCGAGAAGATTGTTCTGAGCAAGCACTGCCGCAGGTGCAACCGGCACACCGAGCACCAGGAAGCGCGACTGCGCAAGTAGCCGCGGGGCTCGTGGTTGTGATCGAGTAGGGGCGTAGCTCAATTTGGCAGAGCAACGGTCTCCAAAACCGTAGGTTGTCGGTTCGAGTCCGGCCGCCCCTGCCAGAGACTCACCAAGCCATCATCGCGGGCACCCGGCTGCATGTGCCCCGGTTGTGGCGTGCGCATTCCGTTATCCACCCCCAGTGTGCCGTTCACATCGGGCGAGGCGAGATCGCAGGCATGGCCAACGTAAAGGCTCAGGAGACAAGTATCTTCAGCCGCATGGGGCGCCCCTTCACCAATGGTTGGCGCTTCCTGAAGGACGTCTATTCGGAGCTCCAGCGTGTCGTCTGGCCCAGCCACGAGGAGACGTACTCCTTCACCGTCGTCGTCATCCTGGCGGTCGCCATCGTCGCCGTGTGGGTGGCAGTGCTCGACATCGTCTTCGCCAACCTGATGTCCCTGCTGGGCATCGGCTAACCAGTCGCACGATCCGCTCCGGCCGTCACACCAGGGGAGCCCCAACCATGCAGTGGTACGTCGTGCACACTTTGACCGGCAAAGAGAACAAGGTCAAATCCACCATTGAGAAGATGGTGGAGGCGCACGACCTCAGCCACCTGCTGGGGCGAATTCTCGTCCCGACAGAGACCGAGATCCGCTCCGCCGCCGGCAAGCGGCGCGAGGTCAAGCGCAAGCTCTACCCGGGCTATGTCCTCGTGCAGATGCACCTCACGGATGAGTTGCACCATCTGATCCAGCAGACGGCCGGCGTGACCCACTTCGTCGGGTCGGCCGACACTCCGGTCCCGCTCAAGGAGTCGGAGGTCGGCGCCGTCCTCAAGACCGTCGGCGAGGAAGCCCAGAAGCCCAAGACGATGTGGGTGCCCAACCAGGCCGTCCGCGTCACCGAAGGACCGTTCAACGAGTTCAGCGGCCGCATCGTCGAGGTCAACGCCGAACGGGAGACCGTCAAGGTCCTCATCTCGATCTTCGGGCGTGAAACGCCCGTCGAGGTCGATTTCACCCAGATCGAAAAGCTCTAGCGGGCGCCCACACCCGGCAACTCTGGGGGAGCCTCTCCCCCACTCCCGGCGGGCGCTCGTCTTCTCTTCTCTGCGAGGGGTTTTCAGCATGGCGAAAAAGGTGCTCGCGGTCGTAAAGCTGCATTGTCCGGCCGGCAAGGCCAATCCGGCCCCCCCGGTCGGCCCGGCGCTCGGACAGCACGGCGTCAACATCATGGAGTTCTGCAAGTCGTTCAATGAGAAGACGACGCAGCAGATGGGCGACATCATCCCGGTGGAGATCACCGTCTACCAGGACCGCAGCTTCACCTATATCTGCAAGACGCCCCCCGCAGCGAGTCTGCTCAAGAAGATGGCCGGCCTCGATAAGGGCTCCGGCAAGCCCAACGTCGACAAGGTCGCCCAGCTCACGACCGCCCAGGTCCGCGAGATCGCCCAACGCAAGATGGTCGACCTCAACGCCCGCGACATCGACGCGGCCATGAACATCATCATGGGCACTGCCCGCAGCATGGGCATCGACGTCCTGCCCGACCTCTGATCTACAACCGGCGAGGCCCCCGCCTCGCGCACCGGCCCCGCCCCGGCGGGGTGACCGGCCACCACCAGCAGGTGGGAGCGGTCGGGCCTGTCCCGGCTGCCGCCTCTCATCATACGAGGTGTCGCTCATGCCCAAGCGCAGCAAACGTGTCAAGCAGAACAACCGCGCCATCGACAAGTCCGTACGCCACTCCATCGACGACGCCGTCGCCCTCGCCAAGCAGTATGCCAACGCCAAGTTCACCGAGTCCCTCGAGCTGCACCTCAAGCTCGGCGCCGACCCCGCGAAGGGCGATCAGACCGTTCGCGGCACCACCACCCTCCCCCACGGCACCGGGAAGGTCCCCCGCGTCGCCGTGTTCGCCGAGGGCGACGGCGCCCAGGCTGCCGCCGCCGCCGGGGCTGATCGCGTCGGCGGCGACGATCTCGTGCAGGCCATCAATGAAGGCTGGGACGAGTTTGATATCCTCGTCGCTCAGCCGCAGATGATGCGCATCATCGGCCCCCTCGGTCGCAAGCTGGGGCCACGCATGCCCTCGAAGAAGGCTGGCAATGTTACCGAGGACGTCGGCACCGCAGTTGCCGAGCTCAAGGGTGGCAAGCTGGAGTACCGCATGGATCGCGGCGGCGGCGTGCATGTCTGTGTCGGCAAGCTGGCGTTCACGCAGGAGCAACTCGTCGAGAACGTCCTGAGTATGGTTGCGACGATCAACCGCGCGCGCCCGGCTGCCGTTCAGGGGAAGTTCATCCGTGCCGCCGCCATCGCCAGCACGATGGGTCCCGGCCTTCGCCTCGACCTCGACGCGCTCGTCGCACGGGCTCACTAGCAGTCCGGCCGAAGAGGCCACATCCGTCCGGCCCCCGGGGCGTAGCGGGCGGCTGAGTGCCCTCCGGAGCCATTCTGGCGTAGTGTCGCGGCCTCAACACGGCTTTGGGCCGCTCTTTCAGCGCCCGCGCCGCGCAGTCGCCGCTCGCCTCACCCGCACCTTCACTTATCACCGGGCACCCCGCCACTGGCTGGCGGGGCGCCACGCGGCCAGAGACAGCCGGTGCGTTCGCTCAAACGTTGCCCTGCGGGGGCAGCGGCCGGCCGAGGTCGGGATCTGATCCACCGCGTTCGCCCCCCCGGGGGGCGCTAACGCAGTGGGCCGCTACTGAAGCGGCAGTCCCGGCTGACGGGGCTGCCGCTTTCTCGTTTCGCGGCTTCGTCTCGCGACTGTGGTTTGCTGTGCAATCATCCCGCGATCCGCGGCCGGACCTCGCGTCCGGCCGGCAGCGGGTCGCACCCTGAGGAGGTGAACTCCATGCCCACACCCGACAAGGAGGCTCGCGTCGCTGCGTTCCGCGAGACGTTGGCCGAGGGGTGCACGCTGTACCTGTCGGACTTCTCCGGCATTACCGCGGCACAGATGAACGAGCTGCGGGGCAAGGTACTCGCGGCCGGCGGCCGAGTCGAGGTGGCCAAGAACCGCCTGCTCAAGCTGGCGCTCACCGGCACCCCCGCCGAAGTCGTCATCCCGCACCTGGTCGGCCCGACCGCCGTCGTCTTCTGCCAGGGCGACCCGATCGCGCCCGCCAAGGCGATGAAAGACTTCAGCAAGACGCTCACCGCCGCCAGCCAGCACTGGGTGATCAAGGCGGCCTATGTCGACGGTCGCATGTTCGCCGGGGAGAAGGCGGAGGCGCTGGCCGCCCTGCCGTCCATCGACGAGATCAAGGGCGCCGCAGTCGGTGCCATTGCCGGCCCGCTCAACGCCCTCGTCGGCACGCTCAACGGCGCACTGTCAGACCTGGTGTACACCCTGCAGGCCATCGCCGATAAGCGCGCCGAGCAGGCGGCCTAGCGGCCGCGGCTGACGAGCCGATCCCATTCCCACCATCCGCCGCCTCGCGCCGCGAGACGACGGCTCGCACACCGAACACTAGCCCAGGAGGGGTTACCATGACCGTTGACGAAATCATCAGTGCCATCAACGAGCTCAGCGTGCTGGAACTGGTTGAGCTGAAGGACAAGCTGCAGGACCAGTGGGGCGTCACTGCCGCCGCACCGATCGCCGTCGCGGCCGTCGCCGGAGATGCCGGCGCCGCCGCCCAGGAAGAGGAGAAGTACGCCTTCAACGTCGTGCTCAACGACATCGGCCCCGAGAAGATCCAGGTCATCAAGGCCGTGCGTGAGGTCACCAACCTCGGTCTCAAGGAGGCCAAGGAGCTCGTCGAGCGCGCTCCCGGCGCCGTCGTCGCCGAGGAGGTTACCAAGGAAGAGGCGGAGAATATCAAGCAGAAGATCGAGGCCGTCGGCGCCACCGTTGAGCTCAAGTAGGCTGCCTGGCGTCTCGACGAGAGGGCCCGCCGGGGCACCCGCCGGCAACGCCTCTGTTCGCCCCGGCCTCCCGTGCCGCAGTCCTCGTGCGCGGCGCGGGTGGCCACCCAGGGGAGCGAGTGACCGCCGCGACCGGGTCGCGAGGCGCCCGGTGGCGATCTCGGGACGACCACCGCGATTGCCATGGATGATATCCGGCGGATTTTGGACGATCTGGAGAGCCTGCCGAGCGTGTCCGCGTTCGTTCAGAGCTACCGGGCGCTGGTTGCGGGCCGGCTCAGGGCCCATGCGCCCGCGGACCCCATGCTTGCGCAGGCTTTCGCGGCCCACCTGCAACGCGAGCTGCAATACCACCGCCGGCTCAGAAACATCGCGTGCGAGGCAGGCGTTAATGGTTCTGGGGCCGTGCCATTGGCGGATGAGCGGGCCGCGGCGCTGTCCGAGGCGGTGGAGCTCGTGGAAGCGACGGTTCCGGTCAGCACCGCCCATGAGGCGACACGCCGTCTGATCTTGGCTGAGTGCTGCTACGGGCTGTACCATTATGACCGCGTCGTCGCGCACCTTGAGGTCGCAACCCGGCTGGGGGCGAGCGAGCCTCTCATCCTCTTCGCCCTGGGGTACAGCCGCTACCTGGTGGCCCGCCAGGGCGCGTCCGTGACTGATGAGGCTGGTACGCGCGCCGCCACCCACACCCCCGCCCTCTTCCGGACGGCCCTGCTCGACGCCGTCTCAGCCTTCGAGGCGGGCTTACGGGGTGGTCCGCTCGATCCCCACCTGTACTGGTGGATGGGCACCTGCCTCGAGCAGGCGGGCTTCGAGGCGGCCGCGCGCGATGCCTTCGCGCGCAGCGAGGAGTTCGCCGTCGCGACCGCCGGCGCGTCAGAGCCGGTGCCAGACCCGCTCGCGGAGGCCCTCACCGATCTCGTCACCGCTGAGCTGTCGGAGCCGGAGCAGGTTGCTGACCTTCTCAAGCGCTCCTACTCGGTTGACGAGGTGCGCGGCGGGCCTGAGCACACGACATGACACACCATGGGCCCTCGAGGAGCGGCCGAGAAGCCGGATTGAGGCCACGACGCTACGCTCAGAGGCTCGCAGCAGCCACTCACAGCCGTGTCTCACCGCTCGCAGACTGATACCGCCATCGTTCGGCGGTTGAGGGTCGTACAGACGCAAGACGTGGGGAGAAGCATATCGCGAAAGGATGGTATGACATGCACAAGCTGCTCGTCGTCGTACTCGCCGTAGTCCTCGTGGGTGGCCTCATCGCCTTCACAGGATGCCCCAGCAAGCCGCCGGTTGAGCCCTCCGCGACACCGCCGCCGGACATGCCGCCACCGCCCGCGGAGCCGCCGATCACTGCGCCGCCCGTCGAGCCCGCGATGAACGCCGAGCCCGGCAACATGGAGGGCATGAACATGGAGGCTCCGATGCCCGGCGAGCCGGCCGTCGAGCCCAAGGGCGACGCACCCAAGGGCGACGCACCCAAGGGCGACGCACCGAAGGCCGACAAGCCTAAGGCTGACGCACCGAAGGGCCCGAAGTAGGACCGTAACACGCGACCTGCGAACAGCGCCGTCCCGGCGCACTTCGCATCTGTACCGGCCGCACCTACCGGGGAGCAGCGGCAGCGACAGCGCGCCGCTCGCTCCCCGTTTTGTTGCCCGCATCCCCGCGCGATCCAAAGGTCTCACGCCGGCTAACGGCGAAGAGCTTGACAGGCGCAGGGGGTAAACATTATATTCAGTATACTGTCTCCCGCCGCGCCGGGGCTGTCTCACTTCCAGGAGGGATCGACCGATGCCACTCAAAGGCAATGCTCTGATTGGACAATCTGGCGGACCCACGATTGTCATTAACGCCAGCCTGGTCGGGGCCGTGCAGGCTGCGCAGAAGCAAGACAATGTCGAGCACTTCTACGGTGCGATTCACGGACTCACCGGGATCCTCAACGAGCAGATGATCGACCTGTTCCGTGAGGAGGCCGCCGTTATCGAGGCGCTCAAGACCACCCCCTCGGCCGCCCTCGGTAGCTGCCGCCTGAAGCCCAAGCCCGCCGACCTCGAGCGCTGCATGGAGGTCTTCAAGGCCCACAACATCCGCTTCTTC
The DNA here is from genome assembly GCA_964542355.1 of uncultured Armatimonadia bacterium. Taxonomy (GTDB): domain Bacteria; phylum Armatimonadota; class Zipacnadia; order Zipacnadales; family JABUFB01; genus CAZIWQ01. The sequence continues at coordinate 2,861 of CAZIWQ010000191.1, read as the reverse complement.
TTCTACAACGGCGGCAACGACTCCCAGCTCACCTGCCATCTGATCTCCGAGCTGGCCAAGACCAGCGACTGGGAGATGCAGGTCATCGGGATCCCCAAGACGATCGACAACGACCTCGTCGTCACCGACAACTGCCCGGGCTTCGGCTCCGCCGCCCGCTACGCCGCCGCCGCGGTCCAGTTCGCGGCCAAGGATGCCGAGGCGTTTGGCAACGTCGAGGTGATTGAGGTCATGGGGCGCAACGCGGGCTGGCTCACCGGCGCCACGCAGGTCGGCCGCCGTGACGACTACATGGCCCCCCACCTGGTCTACCTCCCCGAGGTCAAGGTCAACCCCGACGAGTTCCTTGCCGACTGCAAGACATGCTTCGATGCCCACGGCTACCTCGTGGTTGCGGTATCGGAGGGGTTCTCGTTTGCGGAGTCTGACATGGCGACGACCTCGCAGAAGATCGATGAGTTCGGTCACGCGCGCCTCGGCGGCGTGGCCCAGGCCCTCGGCGACATGATCGAGGAGGAGATCGGCGTCCGCGCCCGCAATGACAAGCTCGGGAACCTGCAACGCTGCTTCGCCTACTGCACCTCGCAGGTTGACCTCGACGAAGCCTATGCCGTCGGCACCGACGCCGTCAACCGGGCGTGCGCCGGTCAGACCGATGTGATGATCACGATCCAGCGCAAGAGCAACGAGCCATTCCGCTTCGAGACCGAGACGACGTCGCTGATGAGCGTCGCCGACCAGACGCGGGTGGTCCCGGTCGAGTGGATCAACGAGCGTCAGAACGGGGTCACCGAGGAGTTCGTGGAGTACGTCACGCCACTTGCCCAGGGCCTCGCCTCCGCCCAGTCGCCCGAGCTCCCGCACTACCCTCGCATGCGCAAGCTCTTTGTCGACCGCAAGCTCGCACCCTACGCCCGCGCGAAGTCGTAGCACCATCACACCGACGCGGAGGCGGGCGTGACTGCCGGCAAACAACAACGGGGCTCCCAGAGGGAGCCCCGTTGCGGTATGTCGGGTCGGGCGACAACACCAAGCTAGAAGCCGACGATGACTTCCGCCGACAGCAGCTTCTGATCGTCGAGCATGCTCGCGGACGAGTAGTCGTCGTTCTTGCTCTGCATCGCCCACGTCAGGCCGACCTTAACGCCATCGGCCACCTCGCGGGTCAGGCGGGCGGAGAACAGCTCCGTGTACGGGAGCTCGCCCGTGGTCTTCTTGTCGAGGCTGTAGTAGGCCAGCTCGACCGGGGTGTTCAGCAGGTTGAACTCGAGCTGACCACCGATGGCCTTCACGTCGCTCATCGCGAGCGGGTTGCGCAGCCAGCGCTCCCACGGCACGGCCGACGCCGACGTCACACCATAGTCCTCGTAGTACGGATTGATCGTCGAGTAGTAGGTGTTGTAGGC
>CAZIWQ010000191.1:0-1355 GCA_964542355.1 uncultured Armatimonadia bacterium | reverse complement strand
GTCGTGAACCGCACGAACGCCTCGTCCAGCCACAGGGTGTTGGCGGAGATGCCGTCCACGTAGGACGCGTAGTTGTCGCGGACCTTCACCGAGACCTTGCCGAAGGCGTCCTTGCTCAGGTTGCCCTCGATGCCGATCTTGGCGGTCAGGTTGTCGAACTCATAGCCGGAGCCATAGTCCCCACCGGCGGTACCGACCCGGTAGTCAACAAAGCCGGTGACCTTGGGGCCACGGGCCTTCTCCTCCAGCCAGCTCACGCGATCGGTGAGGTCATACACGTCGTCCTCGAGGTAATCGAGGTCATCGCGGATGCCCTTGATCTCGTCGGAGAACTCATCGAGCAGCTTCTTGCAGATGGCACGGACCTCGTCCGGGGTCGGGGGATCGCCCTTCTGGCCCTGGTCACCCTTGGGGCCAACGTCGCCCTTGGGGCCGACGGGGCCGGCAACGCCGGCCGGGCCGGCGGGGCCGCGCTCGCCCGGATCGCCCTTGGGACCGGCAACGCCGGCAACACCGGCGGGGCCGACGGGACCGGCGGGACCGACTGCGCCAGCCTCACCGGCAGGACCGGCGGGACCGACGGGACCGCGCTCACCGCGCGCGCCGGCAGGACCGGCAGGACCCACGGGACCAACGACGCCGACGCCGCCGGCGTCGCCCTTCGCACCGACGGGACCGGCGGGACCAACGTCACCGCGCTCGCCCTTGGGGCCGGCAGGACCCATCGGGCCGGCAGCACCGGCGTCACCGCGCGGACCGGCAGGGCCGACATCGCCCTTGTCACCCTTGGGGCCGACTTCACCCTTCGGGCCCATCTTGCCTTCCGGAACAACGTCGAGCAGGCGGGAGATCGCCATTGCGAACTCGTAGCGGGTCATGACCCGGTCGCCGCGGAACGTACCATCGGGGTAGCCGATGATAATGCCCTCGTCGACCAGCGTCTGCACCGCATCGTACGCCCAGTGATCGAACGGCACGGTCTCACCGGGGTTGGCGGGCGCAGCCGCCGTTGCCGGCGCGGCCGCAGCCTTCGCCGGCGCCTGGCCGGCCTTGAACGGACACGCGGCCTGGCCGAAGCACGTCGCAGCCATCATCATTGTGAGCACAACGCACAGCGCGAGCTTGTTCATGGTTGTCTATTACCCTCCTCAAGGTGGTCCGGAGACCCCCCACCGCTTCCACGGTGAAATCGTGGGTGGTCGGATGCGAGCCTGAATGCGAAAGCGGATCCCCGAGAGGAGTTGCCAATGTTTCCTCCCGCTCGGTGACCGCGAGTTCGTTGCTCACACCGCTCCAGTCGCGAACTCCCCCAACCAGGCCCGGAGGTACCTCCTTCCCATGGCCGGTATCGGTCG
>CAZIWQ010000190.1:0-9162 GCA_964542355.1 uncultured Armatimonadia bacterium | reverse complement strand
GACGACCTTCGGCCTCGAGGGCGGCAAGACCGCCGGAGGGAAGGGAGATTGCTCGCTGCTGCAGGTCGGCCCGGATCAGAAGGAGAGCATCAGCACCGACAACAAGCGCGAGGAGTTCGTGAAGCTGCTCGAGCAGCGCAAACAGTGGTGGTCGGAGGATGAGAAGCGGCGCTGGAGCGGCGAGCAGGAGATCAAGGCGTGGGCCACGACGCTGACGTCCGAGGGGAAGGCGGAGCAGGTTGGCGAACGCGCCCCGGGCTGGCTGAAGCTACAGCCCACCGCGGGCACCTGGTCGCTGACGGTTGCCATGCGCGACTTCTGGCAGTTGCACCCTAAGGCCTACGCGGTGCAGGGTGAGACGCTGCGCCTGTTCCTCGTGCCACAGATGCCGCGTCCGCTGCACATGCACATCGGCATGGCCAAGACGCACAGCCTACTGCTGGCGTTCGACCAGCCGGCCGCTCGCGACGCCGAGGCCCGGCGGCTCGCCTTCATGCAGCCACCCCTGTACCTGCCGACCCCCGACTACTACTGCGCCTCGAAGGTGTGGGGGGATGTGCTGCCGCGACAGCCGGGGCGCTACACGCTGTATGAGAGCGAAGTCGAGCGCGAGATCAAGAACGGCTACCTCAACCGCGCCGAAGGCGCCAACGCCTACGGGATGCTCAACTGGGGGGACATTGGCGGCGGCAACTCGTACATGAACCTCGAGACCGCCTACGACCACGGCATGGCCGTCCAGTTCATCCGCACCGGCGACCGCGCGGTGCTCGACGGCCTCGAGCGCGCCATCAATCACTTCCGCGATGTCGACGTGCAGCAGGCGAAGATCCCCGGCCCGTGGGACTTTGGCCTGTGGGTCATGCCCGGCTATATGCCCGAAAGGCTGGCGAGGGAATGCGCCACCAACGACAAGCTGCGCAACGAGATCTTCTACTGGACCGGCACCCAGCCGCCGGAGCTCGGGGGCGTGCACCGGCACTCGTACATGCACTTCGCCAACGCCGCCTTCACCCCGGTGCCCTCTGACAGCCGCTACCCCGAGAAGCGGATGCGGCTGTACTCCGGCAGTTGCGATGTCGGCGGACATGGCTGGATCGTGGGGCTGGTGGACCACTATCTGCTGACCGGCGACCGGCGCTCGCTGGAGGTGGCCGAGCTGGCCGGCCAGTGGGTGCTCCGCCACGGCGGCACCGGCTGGGGCCGTGACAACTGGAAGTACATCGACCTGGCGTGGCTCTACCGGGCAACGGGGAAGCCGGAGTACCTGGAGCGACTCATGAAGGGCCTCGACGTGCTGTACGCCGACAAGGAGTCGACAGTCGAGCGCATCGCCCAGCAAGACAAGACCCTCATGTCGCCCTACTACACCATCCTACAGTTCATCAAGCATCTCCACCAGCTCACCGGTGACGAGGGCGTCAAGGCCAAGTTCCTCGACATGGTCACGCGCTGGATCGACAACGTGCCCTCGGTCGCGACGGACATGGGGCCGGTGTTTCAGTACATCCGCGAGTACAGGGACAGCCGCTGCCATACCGACTACGCCGATCTCGCCTACGCCTATCTACTCACCGGCGACCGCAAGTACCTGGACAAGTCGCTCAACAGCCTGGACTTCTACCTGCACTTCGCCTACCACTCCACGGCGTTCTTCTCGATCCCCGAGTACCTGTATGCTCTCGACCAGGCGAGGATCGAGGCCTTCGACGATCCGGCGCCCACCGTCCGGCAGGCGAAGGGCTTCTGGCTGGACGCAGCGGACCGGCCGGTGAAACTCGTGGTGTACCAGCAGAGCGGCTATCGGGTCGGCTCGCAGGAGGTGCAGGGGAAGATCACGATCACCTCGCCCTCCGGCAAAGCGACCGTCAAGGCGATCACCCGCAGCAGCCTCGAGGTCTATCGACTGACGGTGCCCGCGGATGGCGAGCGGGGCCTCTACAGGATCGAGGCGCAGGCGCCGGGCTGCTGGTTCTGGATCGGAGCGGACACCCCGATCGGTGCCGGGCCGCCCCCCCTCCTGGCAGCGGGCAAGTTCGGGACGGGTGTGCGGCTGGCCGATGGGGCGAAGCTCCTCATCCCGGCGCAAGATCACCTCAACCTCGACGAAGGCACCGTCGAGATGTGGTTCCAGCCGATGTGGAACGCCCCCAGTGGCCGCACCGCCGTCGTGCCCTACCACTACCACCAGCTCTTCGACAGCCGCGACAAGGAGTATGACTATGGCTTCGTCCTCTACCTGTACGACGGGGGCGAGGTCAATGCCCAGAAGAGCCTGATGGCGGCATGGGCCGACAAGGACAAGTCCGAGGGCGTCGCGACGGGCGTGCAGTGGCGGCAGGGCGACTGGCACCACCTCGCCTTCGCCTGGAAGCGTACGGGTCCCGCTGCCGGCACTCTGAAGCTGTATGTTGACGGCAAGGTCGTGGCCGAGAAGCAGAGCGGGGCGAACTTCCCGCAGCGGCTCAGCGAGACCATCACCTGTGGCACCAACCCGCCCGAGAGCCCGAACACGCACATGAACGGCGTGATGGACGAGCTGCGCATCTCGAAGGTGATGCGCGAACCGACGCTGACGCCGCTGACGGAGGACGCCGACACGCTGCTCCTGAAGCACTTCGATACCGAGGGGGACCTGCGCCAGGAGTGACCGTGGGGGCTAACGGCGAACGACGTTGAGGTCCGCGGGGGACGCGACAACGGCCACGGCTACGGCCACGGCTACGGCTACGGCGAACGACGTTGAGGTCCACGGAGGACACGGAAACAGCCACGACAACGGCAAGGGGGAAGGGAGGGAAACGGCTGACGACGCGATCGGAGGTAGGGGTATCCGCCGTTCTCCCCCTGCCGTTTGCTGCTTCCGTTTCCGTGTCTTCCGTGGACAACTGCCCCGTCGTTCGCCGTTCCCGTCGTCAGGCCTCGCTACAGGAACCACACGATGTAGCGGCGGACCCACTCCCCCGCGTAGATGCCGGCCAGGCTCCACAGCCCGATCGAGAGGAAATGCCCCAGTGTGAAGGCCAGGAACCCCCGCGCCAGGCGCCGGTAGAGCCGGACGCCACCCAGGTGCAGGGTGATCGTCTTCGTGATCCACAGCAGGAACGCCGGGAACCACATGTAGGGCCCCCCGTGCGCCAGCGCCAGCGCATAGCCGCCCGGGTGGAAGGGGAAGCGCACCGAGGCCCGCCGGCCGAGGATCAGCGACAGCGCCATCACGGCCCCCAGCACGGTGTAGGTGATCTTGCGCGTGTTCGGCGGCTCGGGCTTGTCGATCCACTGCGAGATGGAGGTGAACTGCCCCAGCACCTCCTGCGTCATCTGGCCCCCCTCAGTGCCGCCGGGGCTGGAGAGCACAAGCCCCCCGCACTCGTAGTAGGTTGACAGGTTGAGCAGGAAGGCCGTCACGAGGCCGAAGATGAGGGCGCCGATCACCACTCGGGCGATCACGCGCCGGCTCTCGCCCAGGCGGTGGGCCGCCACGTACCCCTCCACCCCCGTGCTCGTCATCGCCTGGTTCACGCTACGCTGCAGCCACGAGAACATCGTCAGCAGCGTGAACGACTGCGCCCGGCCGTTGGGGATCAGCGCCGCACTGCCGAGGAAGTTGACCATCAGGGGGCGCTGCTCGTACAGCGGGTACCCCCACACGATCGGGAACCCCATCTCCGCCCGGTTGCGGCAGTAGACGATCAGCACGAGGAACATGATGCCGAAGTACATCGCCGACATCCACCACGTCACCCCGAACACAATCGGCATCGTGATGACCACGATCACCCCGAGGACGGCGGCGAAGAAGGCTACGCGGAAGCTGAGGGGCTCGGTGTGGTCGTCGACAGCCGTGTTGAGCGAGAGGGCCTTGCGCGCCACCTGCATGAGTCGGCCCCGGGCCTGGTAGACGAAGTAGAACCCGAGCAGGACGAAGGCGCCCATCGACTGGTTGGTCATGAACGGGAACCCGGCCGCCTCGTAGCCGACCATCCGCGCAAACGGCCGCACGACCCAGTTGAGGATCGTGAAGAACCAGATCGAGAACAGGACATCCGAGGGCACGAGGTACCCCAGCCCGAGGATCTCGGGCTTGTAGAAGATCGAGAACCCGCGCATCGTGTCCCACGGGGACTCCGTGAACAGGCCGCTGAGCGAGTAGGAGATACCCAGCGCGGGAATGCCGGGGTTGAACACATTCCACGCGTTCGAGGCGTTGTAGAGCACTGCCAGCAGGAAGCCGGTCCACACGATCGGGTCGCGGAAGAAGCTCTTGCCCGACGGCAGGCTACTGTCGGGGCGGATCATCTCCACCGCAAAGCTCGAGACCGGGAACGTCAGCCGCTCGTCATCCTCCCACGAGCGCCGGAACAGGGTGACGAGGCAGAAGGCGGTGATGAAGTAGACACTCAGATAGGCGCTCCACAGGATGAATGGCACGAGCCAGTACTGCCACGGCACGACGGCCGGCACAGTGAAGAAGCGGACGATCCCACCTACCAGGGAGCCGACCAGCGGCAGTCGGTCCAGGCCGAAGGTGGGCACGGTGACATCACTGCCCTCCCAGAAGATGCGCGCCACCTCGGGGTCGTTGGGCGCCCACTGGGGAGGGATCGCCGTCGCCATCTCCGCCAGGTGGTTCGTCGGCAGGCCGAAGTACTGGGTGACCATCAGGCATGGCATCACCTGGCGGAAGAGGCCGACGCCGGGCATCGCCGCGGTGATGGCGAGGAACACGAAGACCACCAGGATCTCGCCCCGTGTCGGCGTCATCCGCCGACACCAGCGCCCAACGCCCGGGAAGGCCCCACGGGTCTCGCAGTACCCCGCCGTCCGGGTCAGGAGCCTGGTGACCACCAGCATCCCGAGCAGGCACAGGATCGAGGCGATGGGCGGGGTGCTCTCCGAGATCTGGCTGGTGAGCGTGAGCAGCTCAGCCTGCTTGTTCCACGCCCCCACCAGGAGCGACAAGACGACCGCCCACAGCAAGGCCCGCAGGGTGGCGGAGCGGTAGGGTGTGGGGTCGGCGGCACTGTGGGGCGCCGACCCCGTGGGCGGGATAGGGATAGCTGACTCCGGAACCGATGACACACGGACACCTCCAGGGATACGACGCTGGGGGTATGTTCCCCGTCGACCCCGCGGGTTCCTGTCGGCCCCTCGTCGCAGCCGCCGCAGCACGAAGGCCGGCAGCGAGGGACGAGCCGCAGTCGCGTAGGCCGACCGTCCCGGTCGGCGGGATGGCGTGTCGAGCGAGACGCTCGACCTACGCGGCGGTCGGCGCGGTGACGTGTCGAGCGAGACGCTCGACCTACGCGGCGGTCGGGGTGCCGATGGGAGGAGTGGCCGTGCCGTGACGCGAACCTGACTCCCCGCGCTGCAGGACGCGCGCGGCTCCCCGCGGGGGGTATGCGGTCGTCTGCCCGTCGGATCGCCGTACCCCACCAGACCCGGCTTGCCGGCTGCACACGCCTCATCGTGAGGCTCGCCAAGGAGGTCGCGACCATGAATGGACGCCTGCTCGTGTGGTCACCGTGCCTGCTCGTCGCGTTGCTCGGCTCGCTTGCCTGTGCCTGCGCCGAGACGACGGCTCGGGAGGTGGAGGAGGATAACTCGGTGGTCCCGACCCTGGTGACCCCGCACAAGGCGTGGGGGCGCGGGTATGCCCGGGGCCCGGTGCGTGCCCTGTTCTTCGTCTACACCGGAGCCTATGACGGCACGTGGGAGGACACCGGGACGCGCGTGCGCGAGGTGGCCGAGCTGGCGCAGCGGTTCGACCTCCAAGCCGACGCGGCGCTGTTCTGCGGCTCCGACGGAGCCAAGGGCTGGACCTTTCACGGCGGGAAGCTGGGGGCCGACCGCGCCGAGCGGCTGCTCGCCAGGCCGTACCAACTGTATGTCATCGCCGGATTCCCCATGTCCAAACTCCCGGCCAAGCTGCAGTACCTGATCCTGGAGCAGGTCGCCAGGGGTGCCGGACTACTGTGTTGCGGGCCGGCGGGCTGCGAGTACATGACCCCCCGGCGTCGCATGGACCCGGTCCCCCCGGCACTCGTCGAGGGGGTCCCCGTGCTGGACAACAAGCCCCCCGAGCAGTGGGTCTCCGCGTTCCGCATGAAGCAGGGGCGCGGCGTCTGGCTTCGCTACAATGCCAACACGCTCACGCCCTCCCACCCATTCACCTGGCGTGGGCTGGCGGAGTATGACTACTGGATGCTGCTCGTCGGGCGCGCGGCGCTATGGGCTGCCGCGCGCGACAGCGAGATCACGGTGGCCGGGGTGATGGGGGGCAAGCCGGCACTGCTCAACCAGACCGCGGCCGCCCGGGCCGAGATCACGCTGGGTAGCAAGGCCGTGAAGCCGACCCGGGCCACTGCCGCCCTCGAGCTGCGGCGTGCCGACGACGGGGTCACCACCAGCCTGGGGGAGACGACCACCATGGTCGCCCCGGGCAAGGGCACCGTCGTCGCGGCGAACCTCCCCCGCCTGCGTGCCGGTGACTACTTCGTCGATGCCATCGTGCGGACCGACCGGGGCGTCGAGGGCTTCGGTGCCGGGACACTCACGGTCGCGAGCGACTATGGCATTGACGCCGTGACGATGGATCAGCGGTTTGTGGAGCGCGGCGAGGTCATCACCGGCAAGGTCACCGTGCGTGGCGCGGTGCCGGCCAAGAGCGTCGTGCGCGTGCGCCTGCGCGATTCCTACGACCGCGTGTTGCGTCAGCAGGACTATCCCGTCGTCGCGGGACAGACACAGTACCCCGTCGAGTACCGCCCGGACTTCGCCGCCACCATCCTGATGCGCGCGGAGGGCGCCCTGCTGGCCGACGGTGACGAGGTGGAGATGAAGTCGACCTCCTTCACAGTCCCCAAGCGGCGACGCGGGCAGCTCAACTTCGTGATGTGGGACGGCCCCCACGATGTGCTGGGCTACTATGCCTGGCGCAAGCTCCAGGAGGCGGGGATGAACACATGCCTGCTGGGGAGCATGGGGGGCGAGCGGGCGCAGCCGCCGGCCATCCTGGCGTGTGACGCCTCGCTCGTGCCCTACAGCACCCGCATCCTGGACGAGAAGGACGACAAGGGCTACATGAAGCCGGTGTGCTGGAACGACGAACCGGCGGTCACCCAGTACGTCCAGAAGATCGTCGACAACCAGAAGCGGCTGCGCGAGCAGGGCGTGTTCACGTACTCGCTGGGCGACGAGGGGGTTACGCGCGGTTGTTGCGTGAGCCCGGCCTGCCTCGATGCCTACCGCCGCTACCTGGCGGCCCAGTATGGCACCATCGACAAGCTCAACGCCTCGTGGGGCGCCACCTATAAGTCGTTTGACGAGGTGAACCTGCTCAGCGCGAAGGACAATACTGAGAGCGGGGCGCTGCAGACCTGCTACCCCCGTTGGTATGACCGCCAGGCGTTCGCCCGCTACAACCTGATGCAGTTCTCGGGGCGGTTCGTCGAGGCCTACAAGCGGCTCGACCCGGAGGCCGTCACCGGCTTCGAGGGCACCGGGGGTTTCGGGGATGACTACGATGCCATCCTGGGCATCAACACGTTCTACGGCCCCTATCCCAGCATCGGGGATGATATCGTGCGCTCGGCGGCTCCGCGCCAGCTCATCCGCTCCAACTGGATGGGTTACTCCAAGACGCCCGATGCGCTGTCCGATGCGGCCTGGCGGATGGTCATGAAGGGGATGGACAGCATCTGGTACTGGATGTGGAGCGGGATCGGGAGTTGGCGGGGTTATCTCACCCCCTGCCTCGACTACTGGCCCGCCATCGCCGAGCTGACGGACGAGATGAAGCCGGTGCGCGAGGGTCTCGGCGACCTGATCCTGCAGTCCGAGGTCAGCCACAGCAAGATTGCGGTGCTGTACTCGCTGCCCTCGGCACTCTCCTGCCAGTTGGAGAACGGACGGGAGTTCATTGCCGCCGAGACGGCCCACCAGACCTGGACGCAGCTCACGTATGACGTAGGTCGCGACTTCCGCTACGTCACCAGTGCGATGCTCAAGCGGGGCGCCCTCGATCCGCGCGAGTTCAGGGTTCTCCTGCTGCCGATGACGCAGGCAGTCGGGCCGGAGGAGGCCGAGGCGATCCGGCGCTTCGCGGAGGCCGGTGGCACCGTCATCGCCGACGTCCGTCCCGGCATCTACGACGGCCACTGCAAGCCCGCCACGCCGGGCGTACTGGACGACCTGTTCGGGATCCAGCGCACGGGACGCGGGAAGGCGGCCGATGTGGCGGTGACGATCCAGGCGGACCTCGCGGGGCAGAGTCTGGACCTCAAGCTGGGAACCGGGCGTGTGGACACCCAGGTGCAGCCCGGCGCGGCACGCGCACTGGCAATGGCGGACAAGACGCCGCTCCTGTTGGTCAATCCGGTTGGCGCGGGGCATGCGGTGCTGCTCAACCTCCAACTGCTGGTATCCAAGCCCGAGGATGCCCCGGCCGTCGCGGCCCGCCAGTTCGTACGCGCGCTGTACGAGGCCTACGGGGCCAGGTCGGCCATCGAGTTCAGCTCCCCGGACGGCGGCCCGCTCCCGATGTGCGAGACCCGGATCTGGAACAACGGGAACGCGCGGCTGTTCGGGCTGTGGCGCCAGATGCAGTGCGCCTGGTTCAGCCCGCGGGGCGGCACCGTGGCCGGCGCCCCGGTCCCGGCGAAGATCACGCTCCCCGCCGCCCAGCACGTCTATGACCTGCGGGCGCACAAATACCTGGGCGAAGTGGCGCGCGTTGACACCGCCCTGCGGTGGGGGCGGGCGAGCTTCTTCCTCGCCCTGCCCTACCCGATCAAGGGGACGCGGGTGGAGCTCTCCTCGGCCGCACCGGCGGCGGGCGAAGTGCTCACGGCCTCGGTTCGACTGGACATCCCGGCAACGGCCACGGAGAAGCATGCGGTGTGGGTCGAGGTCACTGACCCACGGGGACAGCATCCGCTGTGGGGGCGCCAGGTGCTCATGCTGGCGGGCGGCGCCGGGGAGGTCCAGCTCCCGGTCGCCTTCAACGACCTGCCGGGACAATGGAAGATCAAGGCGACGGAGCTCTTCAGCGGGCAGGCCGCGGAAGCGACGTGGACGGTGCGGGGGTAGTGCCCTGTTAGGGACGCGTCTGGTGGTCCGCGGGACCAGCAACTCACCTGGATGCGGCATGCCGTTCAGCCC
>CAZIWQ010000189.1:0-9182 GCA_964542355.1 uncultured Armatimonadia bacterium | reverse complement strand
CGGATCCTCGCCGCCCACGAGCATGCGCGCAATCCAGTAGAGGGCGCCATCCGGTGCCTTCGCCCGGGTGAGGCCCACGTGGTCGAACATCTGCGAGGAGACGATGAACTCGGACACCGGAGTTGGCCCGACACGATAGAAGGTGTGATCGACAAACTCCCGGTTGATGGGCAGCAGCCAGCGTGCCACCGGAACCCACTCACCCCCGCCCGGACGCGAGGTCACCACATCGTGCACGTTCGTGGCACTGCTGCGCAGCATCAGGGAGCATGCCACGAGATGCCGCTTCACGAGCACCGCCCCGGTCCCCCCGGCCGGGCCGAAGTGTGACTGCCAGGCCACCGCGACGACAATCAGCATGATGCCGCACGTTGCCAGCGCCGGTGCCGCCTGGAGGCCCATCGTCCTGCCGACCGGCACAGTGGCACGCGCGACCCCATCGGCGCTGTCGAACGCCTCGAGCGAGCGCTGCCAGGAGTCTACCGGCGGATCCACCGGCTGGGAGCGACCACCCAGCAGCCGCTTGCCCGCGAGTGTCTCACCGGCGACCGAGGCGCAGTGCGGGCACATGACGACATGGGATGCCACCCGGCGCTGCTCTCGGCCGCAGAGCTCATCGTCGACAAGCGCGTTGATCTCATCTTCTGTGATCGTGCAATCCAGACGCATGGCCAAACCCTGAACAGTTGATTCCGCCGGTACCCCGCGCCTGCGCCCACCGGACGACGCGTGGGGTGGAGCCAGACCCGGCAGGTGACGCCGTCGCTGCCCTCGAGACCCGGCCGGACGTGGCCCTCTCGGCCGGACCCCTAGATCATCCCGTTCGCCCTGGCATACTCGGCCAGCGACTGCCGGAGCAGACGCCGACCGCGAAAAATCCGGCTGCGGACAGTCCCCAGGGGGATGTTGAGCGCGTCCGCAATCTCCTTGTACGACAACTCGTGCATGTCCGAGAGGATCACTGCCTCGCGGAACTCGTCGGGCAGTGCCGCGAGCGCCGGCCCGATCGTGTCGTCCGCAACATTGGCCAGCAGCTCCTCCTCGGGGAGGAGATCGGTCGAGCGCTCCTGGGGGATGCGACGCGTGCCGTTGTCCGTCAGGTCTTCCCAGGCCACGGTCTCGGGGCTACGGCACGACCGCCGATAGCGGTTGATGTGGGTGTTGGTCAGAATGCGCAAGAGCCAGGCGCGGAAGTTCGTTCCCAGCGCGAACTGGTCGAAGGCCACGTACGCCTTCAGAAACGCCTCCTGGGTGAGGTCCTCGGCATCCGAATAGCTACCGGTCATCCGCAACGCGGCGTTGAAGATGTCGCGATGGTACTTGCGCGCCAGCGTCTCGAACTGCTCGCGCCGGGCCCGCTGCCGTTTCTCTTCTTTGCTCATGAACAGCCGCACTATGTTATCCCTCGCTCATGCGGCCACTGGAGACGGATGCCGAGCGCCATCCCCTTCGTTAACACAGCCCCGGGGGCGGCTAGTTCCCACCGCTCTCGCGATCGCGCCCCAATGATGCCGCAACCCCGCCGCTGGCATCGGCGCGGCCGCCGTACGCCCTGGCGCCCGCTCGTCTCGGTCTCCGGTCGCATCGGTCTGCAATGTCCCTGGCTTCACTTCAGACGCACCGACCCGCGGTCAGGTTCGGGGGTCGAGTAACGTTTCACCGCGTAACGCACATACCGACGCACGTAGCGGAAGGCCCGCTCGATGCTGCCGCGCTCCTCGAGGAACCGCTGCTCTCCCTCGGTCAGCAGGTGCGGCGCACAGCGCTGCTTGAGCTTGTAGACGGCCCGGATGTCATCGTCGCAGTTCCTCGGGAACACCACGGCGGCGATGGGGTTGGAGCCGGAGATGAAGGCCGTGGCGAAGTCGACCAGCACCGGCTGGCCGTCCGCGGTGACCAGCACGTTCTCGAGCTTCTTGAGGTCTCCGTGGACCACCCCCCGCGCGTGGACCCGATCGATCAGCACGCGCAGCCGGGTGAAGAACGTCTCGTCCAACTGCTCGCGTGGCGCCGACGTGGCTTCCCGGCCCGGCATGTACTGCGTGACCAGCGCACACGTCCCGATGGTCCCGACGACTTCGGGGATGCCCTCAATGCCGGCCGCTCGCTCCATCGCCACCCGCTCGCGCCAGACGAGGTAGGCACCGAGGAGGCGTTTGAACACGGTGGCTCCCACCCCGTAATCTTTCACAACGCAGTGGCGGCCGGCGAGGTCGATCAGGCGAACGTCGGGCCTGGCGCGCTCCCCCGGACGCAGGACACGGAGCGTGAGGTCCTCGACGCTATGGCGTGTGAGTGCGAGCTTGCTCACGCGATCGGGCCCCCGGGGACTTCCGGCCCGGCGGCGCCGGCCCGCGGCGGCGCCCACTTCGGTGCCGAGTAGATGGCATCGTACGGACACTGCTGGCACTCCAGGCAACCCACGCACATGTGCCCGTTCACTGCCCGCCGCGGGTCAATGCCCTGGGGACAGTGCCGAACACACCACAGGCAGTTCACACAGCGGTGCTGCTCCCACCGGATGTCCCACGCGCTGAAGCGATGCGCGAGCGAGAAGATGGCTCCCAGCGGGCAGACCACCGCACAGAACGGTCGCCGCCACAGCACCATCGCGATCAGCGTCACCACCAGGATCGCCTGCTTGATCCACCACCACTCTTGCATCAGCGGGCGCAGGTCGGGGTCCAGCAGCGGCTGCAGCAGCCCCCCCTGCAGCGCCCCCTGGGGGCACAGCTTGGAGAACCAGGGCGTGTGGGTGAAGTACGGCACGATCAACACGAGCGAGACCAACACACCATAGCGCACGTAGCCGGCGACGGGAGGCACCAGCAGCTTGCGGCGCCGCAGCCGCCCCACCTGCTCCTGCAGCCACCCGAACGGGCAGAGCCACCCACACATCATCCGCCCGAACACGGCACCGCACACGAGCAGCGTCCCCAGGACGTAGAGCGGCAGGGCGGCCACGATCCCCGCCGGCAGGCTCCGCGCTCCCGGGATCGTGTAGCCGGCATCGCTGGAGGCGTTCTGCAAGGCCCCGATCGGGCAGGCGAAGCTCGCTCCCGGACACGCCCAGCAGTTGAGCACAGGGTAGCAGAAGCCCTTGGCGCGCTGCAGGAAATAGGAGTTGGCCACCACCAGCGACAGCACCTGGACGACGAAGCGGTGTCGCAGCAGCCAGGAGGAGGCACGCGCGGCCCTGTCGTCAGACGGTGTGCCGGACATGGGTGTCGTCTCCCCGATGCTCCCTGTCGCCCTGCACCAGAACGCACGCGAGTGGGGCCGAGGCCCCACTGCGATGTGCTCCCCCGCCTCCGCCGCCGGGCGCCCCGCTCGGCTAGTGCCCCGCCCCCGCCGCCAGCCCGATGCACGCGGTGCACAACGTGGTGGCGTATCGCCACACCACCGACCACTCGCCCCGTGCCAACCCGACAACCACCAACCCCACACCACCGGCGGCCAGGATGACCCAGATGTGACGTGCCACGGATGCTCAGGCTCCTTGCGGGGTCCCCCGGCTGGTCGTGCCGGGCGGTGGCACCGCGCTGGCAGAGCGGCCACGAAGCTACGCCAGAATGGCTCGGGAGGGCACCCAGCCGACCGCTACCCCTCGGGGCCGGCCGGATGTGGCCCTTCCGGCCGGACCCCTAGCAGATCGAGCGCAGGAAGCGGCAATCCTCTGCCAGGGCCTTCTCCTTGTCGCCCGTCTCGTCGTAGGCGAACTCGACGGCGACGGCGCCCTGGTACCCGGCAGCCCTGAGCCGAGTGATGAGCCGCGAGTAGTCCACAATGCCGGAGGCCAGCGGGGCACGCCGCGCCGGTTCTCCCTCCTGGGTGGGCAGGTGGGAGTAGTTCTGGGCATGCACGTGCGCAACCCAGGGGAGCACGGTCTCCAGCCGCTCCTCCGGACTCTGGCCGTCGTCCTGCGACGCGACCTGGAAGTTGAGTTTGAGGTTCTCCCGGCCGACTTCCTCCACCAGGCGCCGAGCCGACGCCGCCGTGTCTGCCAGCGTGGCACCATGCATCTCAACGACGAGTGTCATCTCCAGCTTGCCGGCGCGCTCGCAGGCCGTCTGCGCCTCCGCCACCGTCCGTTGCCACACCTCGGCTGAGGCCTCGCGCGAGCCGACGTCGGAGGCCCACACTCGCACGAGCGGAGTGTGCAGCCAGCGGGCTAAGTGCAGCACGTTCGCGAGCTGGATGTCGCAGTCATTGCGCGTGGCCCCGAACCGCAGGTAGGAGCCAAACACATACGGGGTGACCCCGCGCGAATCGAGCAGCTTGCGCGTGGCGCGCATGCGGTTCTCGTCGAACTTCTCCGGGACATGGGGTTCGCGCCCCCAGATCTCCACGCCATCAAAGGCAACACGCCGCGCCACGTCGAGGGCGTGGTCGAGCAGCTTGTCGCGACAGGCGATGGTGCACATCAGGACCTTGAGCGCACCATCCGGCCTCCCGCCTGTTGGCTTGTCCATGGCCATGCCCCTCATCGCTACAGACCCACTTCGACAGGCTGCCCCGTCTGCGCCGATTGGTGGATTGCCACGAGTACGGCGGTGTTCCTGACACCGTCCTCGGGGGTCACCACCGGCTGCTTGCCGTGGACGACGCAGTCCACAAAGTGCAGGATGCTCTCGACGCCGAACCCGCCCGGCTTGCCATGGATGTTGAGGCATACCGCCACATCGGGGTACGCGGCGCCCGGCGTGGACGAGAACGGCTGCAGCTCGGACGACGAGAACTTCTGCAGCATGCGGTGTGAGCTACAGTCGATGAACGCGGTCCCCTCCGACCCGATGAACTCACACTTGAAGTCGAACACAGTCGGCATCGCGGTGGACATGATCCAGCAGTTCTCAACGTGGGCGACGCCGCCCCCCTTGAGCTCGCAGAGCGTGTGGAAGAAGTCGGGGGTGTTGACGCCCTTGCTTGCCAGCAGCCGCGAGCGCGATACCGAGTAGACGCGCGTCACCTCGTCGTCGAACAGCCAGCGCACGAGGTCGACGGTATGTGATCCCAGGAACCAGACCACGGTCGAGCTGCCGGCCCACGAGAGCATCCCGGTGGGAACGTAGATGGTGTCGTTGAGGCGGATCGTCATCACCTGCGGCTCCCCCATCTCCCCGTTGACGATCGCCTGCTTGAGGTTGTGCATTGCCGGGTTCCAGCGGTTGTGGAAGTCCACCATCAAGATCACGCCATTGGCCTTGGCCGCGTCGGCGAGCGCACGCGCGTCCGCCACGGTCGTTGCCATCGGCTTCTCCAGCAGCACGTGCTTGCCCGCCTCGCATGCCGCCACACCGATCTCGCGGTGCAGGAAGTCGGGTGTCACCACGGAGACCGCGGCGACGTCGTCGCGGGCCAGCAGCTCGTGGTAGTCGGCCGTGACACAGGGCGCCTGGTACTGCTGCTGGCGCTTTGCCAGCAGCTCTTCATTCTTGTCGCAGATGCAGACGAGGTCGGCCGACGGCGAGGTTGAGTATGTGACCAGGTGCGTCTCTCCCCATACACCGGCACCGATCACACCGAAGCCCTTCTTGGTACAGGACACAAGCGTCACTCTCCCCGGATAGGCTGGACGTGAGTCGGATTATAGAGGATCAAGAATCGCGTTGTCAACGCGACGGGACGCGGCGCGGGAAGCGCCGGAGCGGTCATGCCGCCGGGCGAAATGACCTGCAGTGAGCAGGAGGAGGCACCGACGCGGACGGCGAATGCAGACCCTCGTCCGCGACGGGGCCACCTCGTTGCCGTGAGCTTGCAGGCCGTCGCCGCCCAGTCCGAGCGACGACGGGGAGAGTGGCACTCACGCACTGGCTCCGTTCCGGCTGTTCCCGCTGTTGCCGCTGTGGGTCATCGCGAGGGGAGATCTCCCGGTGCAAGGCCCGAACCAGCAGCGCATGCGGTCGGGACACCAGCACACCGTAGGGAGGTCGAACGCATGGCCAACGGACGTGTCAAGTGGTTCAACGATGCAAAGGGGTATGGGTTCATCGAGTGTGAGGGAGCGGAGGACGTGTTTGTCCACTATAGTGCGATCGCTGGGGAGGGCTATCGCACGCTGACCGAGAATTCGCTCGTGGAGTTCGACGTCCAAAACGACCCCAAGGGCCCGCGTGCCGCCAACGTGGTCGTCGTGCAGGCGGCGCCGGCCACTGACGGGCCCCGCGAGAGAAGCTGGTAGCCGCGAGGCCGGGCCGGAGAGACTGCTCCGGGCCGGACCTCTTGTACACAAACGACGACCACGGGCGCAGGGATCGCCCGTGGTCGTTGTCCTCGGTCCCGCGCGAGACCCGTTGCCCTCACGATGGCCCCGGCCCGACGGAGGCGGGCTGCGACGGCTCGGCCCCCACGCCTGCCACCACCATCTCGTCCCCAACGAAGCCCGCACACCGGCGCCGGATCTGGCGCACGTGATAGGCCACATTGGCGCTACTGCACCCGAGGTGCTGTGCCACCTCGCGCCATGTCTGCCCCTGGAGCAGCCGCGCCAGGACGACCTGCTGCGTGTCTGAGAGGGTCGCCGAGATCTGGTCGATCAGGGCGCCGTCCACCACGTCCGGGACGAAGTCCTCGGCTTCCTCGCCATAGGAGGCCTCCTCCGGCCCCCCCGACCGCCGTCGCCGCGCCCACTTGATGTAGTCCAGGATCCGCCAGCGGGCGCGCTTCAGGAGGAATTGCTGGGGCTCACCGATACTCAGGTTCGTCACCACCAGCGCGTCGAACACGGCAAACCAGGCCTCGCCCAACAGGTCGTCATAGTCCTCGTGGCAGCAGCGCGCGTAGTGGCGAGCCATGCTGGTGAGACGCGGACGCAGGGCTGCGACCAGGCGCTGCCGGGCAGTTGGGTTCCCAGCCTGTGCTAAGCCAATCAGGGTCTTCACGGTGTTGCCTCCCGGGGTTCAGCGAAAACACGAGCGCAAAAAGCGAAACGGCCACGGGCGCTGTGCGCTCGTGGCCGTCGAATGTGACGGGAGGGTTCCTTTGCCTCTAGGTGCCACCTCGGACCGGGGCGTGCACCGTCCACGAGCGCGCGGGCATAATAAGGCCCGGGTGCCCGGCGGATACGTTAGCGTGGACAGTGAGTATCTTCAACGGTGACGCCCCCTTCCTGATCTGAGTGATATCTGCGATCCCCGGCGGGGCGGCGCTCTCCGCCGGTCCCCAACCAGTCAGTTGTTGGCTCTATAGCGTTAGGACACCTGACCGCTAAGGATGGTTCGAACTTTTTCTGAGACTCTTCTCCGGGATCGCCGCGGGGCTACCCCCCGGCGGCGATGATCTCGGCGGTGTCGAGCGCGATCATGAGCTCCTCGTCGGTCGGGATCACCAGTACCGCGGCCCTCGCCCCCGCACCGGCGACGTCCGTGCACGCCACACCGCGCGCCACCGCCCGGTTGCGTTCGGGGTCAACAGACAGCCCCATGAAGTCCAGACCAGCAATGGAGCGTTCGCGCACCATCGGCTCGTTCTCGCCGATGCCGGCCGTGAAGACGACGGCATCGAGCCCCCCCAGCGCCGCGGCGTAGGCGCCGAGGTATTTGGTGATGCGGTAGCAGAACACCTCGATCGCGGCTCGGGCGCGAGGGTTGGGGGGCTCGGCCTCGGCCGCGGCCTTGACGTCGCGCATGTCGCTACTAACCCCCGAGATCCCGAGCAGCCCGCTGTTCTTGTTCAGGATGCGGTCGACTTCGCGCGCAGTGAGGTTCATCTCCGAAGTCAGAAAGCCGACGATGGCCGGGTCGAGGTCGCCACACCGGGTCCCCATCAGCAGGCCCTCCAGCGGGGTCAGCCCCATCGTCGTGTCCACCGACTTGCCGCCCTTGACGGCGGCCATGCTACAGCCGTTGCCGAGGTGACAGGTGACGATGCGCTGCTCGGCCGGTGGGACCTGCCGGTTCGCCTCCAGCCACTCGGTCGCCCGCAACACGACGTAGCGATGGGAGGTGCCGTGGAAGCCGTAGCGACGGATCCCGCGGTCGAGGTAGTACTCATAGGGCACGCCATACAGGTAGGCGCGCTCCGGCATCGTCTGGTGGAAGGCGGTGTCGAACACCGCCACCTGTGGCACCCGCGGCAGCGACCGGCTGCAGGCGCGAATGCCCTGCAGGTTGGCCGGGTTGTGCAGTGGCGCGAGCTCGGCGCAGTCCTCGATGGCGTCGATCACCGCGCTGTCGATCGGCACCGACTCCGAGAACTTCTCCCCGCCGTGGACGACGCGGTGGCCGATGGCAGTGATGTCCTCGAGTGTGGCGATCACGCCGTGGACGGGGTGCACCAGCGCTTCGAGCACATGGGCGATCGCGGCGGTGTGGTCGGGCATCGGGTGCTCGGCCGTGTGGGAGGGCTTGTTCGTGGGCCGATGCTTGAGCACGGCCTGGGTCCCGCCGTTGACCGACACGCGGTCAGCGAGGCCGTCAGCCAGACTCACCCGGGCCTCCATGTCAAAGAGCTGGTACTTGAGCGACGAGCTGCCACAGTTGATGGTCAGAACGATCACGGACGATTGCTCCCAACTAGGGTTAAGGATGAGCCGTCCGCAGCGGGCCCTGACGGGCTCAGAGCGGGCTGCGCTGACGAGCCATACGAGGTCCCGGCCCCGGCGGCCGGTAACAGACGTCTCGCCTCGGGGGCCGGCCGGATGTGGCCGTTTCGGCCGGACCCGAGAAGAGCGGCCGAAAAGTCGTTCCGAGGCCGCGACGCCACGCTCAGAGGCCCCTAGAAGCCACTCACAGCGGTCTCTCCGCTAGCGACCCGGCCGGCAGTGGCCGTTTCGGCCGGGTCGCTGGAAGAGCGGCCGAGAAGTCGTTCGGAGGCCGCGACGCTCCGCTCAGAGGCCCCCAGCAGCCACTCACAGCCGTCTCGCCGCTAGAGACCCGGCCGGCAGTGGCCGTTTCGGCCGGGTCGCTAGTCAGTCTCATGCGGGCCGCGCCCTTCCGGACGCCCCCCGGGCCCGGGCTGCGTGAGAGCCTTCTTGGCCTTGTCCAGTGTGCTCTGGGTCCGCGTCAGGTAGTTGTCGAGCCGCTCAATGACGCCGCGCGCCCAGTTCTCGGCTTCCGAGCGGATGGCGTCCGCCTCGACTCGCGCCTCCTTGATCACATCCTCGGCCCGCAGCTCGGCCTGCTTGACCAACTCATAGTTGGAGATCAAGAGCTGCGCCTGCTCCCGGGCCGCCTCGAGAATCT
>CAZIWQ010000188.1:4376-9184 GCA_964542355.1 uncultured Armatimonadia bacterium | reverse complement strand
GCCCCCCCGGTGGCGTGCCCGGCGGTGCAGCGGGTGGTGCCGCAGGCGGTGCCGCAGGTGGCGCTGCAGGTGGCGCTGCAGGTGGCGCTGCAGGTGGTGCAGCAGGCGGTGCAGCAGGCGGTGCAGCAGGTGGCGCTGCAGGTGGCGCTGCAGGTGGCGCTGCAGGTGGCGCTGCAGGTGGCGCCGCGGTGTCAGCGGGTGGCGGTGGCGGCTGCGGACCGACCGGAGGCATCGGCGCTCGTGACGCCGGTCCGGGTGGCGGTGGCGGAGCGCCCGCGCCCCGCCGCCGTGCCAGCGAGATGATGAGGGCCACGAGGATCAGCACGGCGAGCCCGGCCGGAATGACTGCCGCGTAGGTGCGGTCCTTGCCCTCGGAGATCGCCTTCTGGGCGGCGGAGATCTTCTCCTCGACGTAGGGGTGGCCCGGTGCGATCAGGTTCACCTGCTGCAGCTTGCTCATGGCCGCCCGGTAGTGCTGGCTGTCGATCAGGTCGAGGGCCCGGGCGTAGTCGCGAGTGATGACGCTCTCCTGGGGCTTCACGTTCTGCTTGTCGAGGAACTCCTTGATCACGGTCATGGGGACAACGAAGTTCATCCCCGCGATCTCCTGGCCGCTGTCAGGGTCGACAGAGCCGAAGGTGGCGATGCCGATGACGCGACCGTGGTCGTCGAAGACGGGGCCGCCGCTGTTGCCGTGCGTCATGTCGGCCTGGGTCTGGAGGACGTCCCAGCCACCCTTCATGGTCTTCTTGGCGCTGATCAGGCCGGTGGTGAAGGTGGGCTCAACCTGGCTGGCGTCGGAGAGGGCGGGATGGAAGGTCGCCGCCGCCGGGTAGCCGATGATGTAGACGGCGTCGCCCGTGTTCAGCCGGCTGCTGTCCCCGAGCGGCAGGGAGGGGAGGTTCTTGCCCTCGACTTTGAGGATGGCGACGTCTTTGCCAGGGATCGGCTGTCCGACCGAGGAGACCTCCCCCGGCAACCCCTTCTGCGTCACCGTCACTCCCGGGACGGCCACCCCCGTCTGGGCGAACACCGTCTTCTCGACCTCGCCGATCGCGATGTGCTGTTCATAGAAGCCGATGACGGCGTCCTTCGTCAGTTGGATCTGGTCGCTGCTGAGGTTGCTCGCGATGTGCTCGGCCCACTGGTCGACATAGGCCTTGACATCGTCCTCCAGCAGCTTGTCGAGGGCGAGCTGAGCAATCTGGTCCTTCAGCTCATCATCGTCGGACGCGACCACGTGGGCGTTGGTCACGACATAGCCGTCGGGGGTGATGACGAAGCCGCTGCCGGTCGAGGTGATGGTGGCCTCGAGCTGGCGCGTCGGGGAGGTGGCGATGAGGTAGTCGGACCAGTTGGTGGCCACCTCGCGGTACATCGCGACCTTGACTTCGTCCTGGGCGAGGTCGCCACTGCTCACACGGGCGTTGAGCGCGTCGCGCAGGGCATCCGTCTTCGAGCGGTCGATGTCCAGCGACGGCATCTCCACCTCGGCCTTGTAGGTGGTCTGGACCATGACGGTCCCGGGTTTCCCCAGCTCAAACAGGCGGCTGGGGTCCATGGGCCGCGTGTGCGCGGCGGGGCTCTGACAGCCTGCCAGCAGCGACAGGCTCAGCACGAGTGTCGCGCACAGGCCCAGCAGTGAGGGCATGGCAGGGATGGTGCGAAGTGGTGACGCGGTGTCAGCAGACATGGCGTTCCTCCCTGGTAACGGGGGGCACGCATGGACGCGAGCCCCACCGGCATGGCCTCGTGGCTGTCGCAAACCCTTGCATCTCACGAGTGGCAGCAGTCTAATATATGCTGTACCAAAACACAACCGGCGGGGAGGCCCACAGCGAGGTGCGCGGTGAATGCGCTTCTGATCGTCAACCCCCGGGCGCGGCGTGTTGCCGCCCAGCCCGCGCTGCCCACCGAGATCCAGGCTCGACTGCGACAGGTCGGCGTCGAGGCCCACCTGCTGCTCACCCGCCAGCCGGGTGACGCTACCGCGGCGGCGCGCAACGCGCTGGGCAACGGCTTCGATGCCGTGGTCGTCGCCGGTGGCGATGGTACGGTCAATGAGGCCGTCAACGGCCTGGCCGGAACGAGCACCCCGCTCGGTCTTATCCCCCTCGGCACCGGCAACATCCTGGGCGAATACCTCAACCTGCACACCGGCGACATCGCCGGGGCATGCGAGATCATCGGCAGTGGGGTCGCACGACCCATCGATCTGGGCATCGTCAACGGGCGCTACTTCGCCAACATGGCCGGCGTCGGCCTCGATGCCCAGATCGCGTCCGACACGGAGGGGCCCTGGAAATCGCTGCTGGGGAGGCTTGCGTTCGTCGCGCAGTTCGTCCACACGCTCACCTACCTGCGCCCCTGGCAGTTTGAGGCTGATGTCGACGGGAGGCACCTGGCTGGTGAGATGTGGGGCGCCCTGCTGTGTAACACGGCACAGTACACCTGGCGTGTCCGCCTCGTCCCCGAGGCCCGCGACGACGATGGCGAGTTGGACTTCGTGTTCCTCCGTGGCTGCCGCGTCGATGAGCTGCAGCGGAGTGTGGCGGCCCTGTTCGTCCTCGGCGAATCCGCCGCCCAGCAGCCGTCGATGGAGGTGGTGCGGGGTCGGCGACTGCGGCTAACCACGCCGGTGCCGGCGCCATGGCAGGTGGACGGTGAGGCCCTCGGCCACACTCCGGTGGAT
Organism: uncultured Armatimonadia bacterium; assembly: GCA_964542355.1. Taxonomy (GTDB): domain Bacteria; phylum Armatimonadota; class Zipacnadia; order Zipacnadales; family JABUFB01; genus CAZIWQ01. The sequence goes on along the minus strand of CAZIWQ010000188.1, from coordinate 6,492 downwards.
TGTGAGGTCCGCCCCCGCTGCCTGTACCTCATGCAGCGCTAACCGAAAGGCTTCTACCTTCTCCCGACCACGAACACCGCCGCATCGTTCGGCGGCAGCACACACCTGAGTGTCGCGCCCTCGGCCACCACGCTCCCGTGCTCGACCTGCCCCAGTGTCCAGCCCGCCCCCAGACCGAGCTCCTCCGCCACGTCCTCCGGCGACTGGTTGATCGCCACAACCACCCGTCGCCCGTCCGCCAGGGGATGCTCGGTGACGGCAACAAGCGGGTTGTGCTTGCGCACGGCGCGGCCGCCCATCGCTGCCTCGGCGATGTGGCGGTAGACGCGCCAGCACTCCGGCGCATCGGCAGCGCTGAAAGCGCCCGGTGTCTGCGTGAGCATCATCTCCAGCGGCACCCCGAGGAAGAACACCCTCCCCGCCCCGTACGGGGCCACGGTGAAGGCCGGGTTGCCGTCAGCCTCACGCCCCAGCACCGTGGCCCGGGTGGGCTCCAGCCGGACCTTGAAGGCGCCCCCGCACGGCAGCTCCGGCGTCCCCTCGATGCCCTCCAGCCGGAAAGACCCGCACTCGTGCCGGCGCTCGCGCGTCTGCGGCTCGAGCCCGGTCAGCGGCTCGAAGCCGCTCGGGAGCCCGGTGTCGAGCGACACATAGAGCGTCGCCCCCGCCGCCACCTGCTCCAGTAGCTCGTCCATGCGCCGGCGCGAGATCATGCGGTGTCCGCTCAGACACGGCATCAGGTACACCGGCGCGGGCTTGACGGGCTCGGTCTCATACTGGAACTCAAGGTCGAAGCCGGCCTGCTTGGCCAGAATGAAGCTCGCGTAGGCGACGCCCCAGTGGTCCTGCCCGTCGGTCAGGATACATACCGCCTCGGTCACGCGGGGAGGCAGCGGCTCACACGCCAGCCGGTCGAGCAACCGTCGGAACGCCGTGATGGTCGCGAGCACCGGCTTGGCGGTGCCGTCGAGCCGCAGCAGGCCCAGCTCGCGCTCCACCGCGTGCCAGTCGTACGGCGCGTGCACCAGATTCGTCTGGTCATTGGCGCACCACCAGATCAGCCCATGGCAGTCGTTGGCCCACAGGGAGAACAGGCAACCCCGGATGAAGTCGGCCGCGATGGCTTCGCTGGCGATCACCGGCCCGAGGGTCCCGATCTCCTGGCACAGACACGGCTTGCCGCCGATGTCGGCATAGAACCGCGACTCCGCCGTGCTGTGCAGGAGCGTACGGATCGTGTTCACCGGGTCCTGATCGCAGTGCGGAGTGAACACCGGGTAGGGGTGGGTGGTCAAGAGGTCGGTCAGCTCGCCCTGATCCTGCATCCGCCACGTACCGGTTGGCGTGAGGCCGTGCAGCCCTGAGACCACCGGCCGCGTCGCGTCCACGGCGCGAATCGCGTGCGAGATCATCGCCGTCCACGTCCACGCCTGCTCCCGCGTAGTCGGTGCCATGCAATTGCACTCATTGCCGAGGTCCCAGCCGACAATCGCCGGGTGGTGCCGGAAGGCGGAGACGAACGCGTGCACCAGTCGCAGCTCCCACTGGATCGCCACCGGGTCGGTGAGCACATTGCGGCCCTCAAGCGCCGGTGGCACGTGCAGGCGCCCGCTCATCCACCCGGTGAGCAGGCCCACCAACAGCATCAGGTCGTGCTCGTGGGCGAGGTCGAGGAACTCGGCGAAGCGCTCCATGGCAACCGCCGACAGGCCGGCCTGACCGATCGCATCATCCGGCAGCGGCGCCTCGCCGTGGCGGAACTCCACCGGGCTCCCGCCGCCCCCCCGCAGCAGGTGCAGGGGCTGGAAATCCGGCCACAGCGGGAACACCCGCAGCACCTGCAGTCCGGCGGCGTGCAGCCGGCTGAAGTCGCGGCGCACGATCTCGGGCCGCCAGTCCGACCACATCTGCGTCCCGGCATGAGACGCCCAGTAGTTGCAGCCAACGATGAACCCGTCGGTCAAGAGGCCCATGGTCTCGCCTCGCTCTGCTCCGCCCGGGGAGCGTGGTGGCTACGCCGTCCGCAGGGAGCGCCCCCGCGTCCGCCCTCTCTTCGACTGCCGCCTCGCACCAACCTCCCGCGCCGCCACACCCAACGCCACGGCACCGAGGTCCG
>CAZIWQ010000188.1:0-4276 GCA_964542355.1 uncultured Armatimonadia bacterium | reverse complement strand
CTATCCGCTCTCCGTGCCGTAAGGATGGTGTTCCCTATGCTCCCCACGCTCGCGATGCTCGCTATGCTCATCGCCAGTCTGTGTGTCCCGGCCATGGCCGCCACGTACTACGTGTCCACCGCGGGCTCCGATAGCAATGCGGGCACGTCACCCGAGGCGGCGTGGGCCACCCTCCGGCGCGTGAATGCCGCCCCGCTGCTTCCCGGCGACAAGGTGCTGCTGCGGCGCGGCGACCAGTGGCGGGGATCGCTGAGGCCCAAGAGTGGCCACGAAGGCGCCCCGATCACGTACGGGGCCTATGGCACCGGCCCGAAGCCCGTGATCCTGGGCTCGGTCGACCGTAGCAACCCCGCGGACTGGAAGCACGAGGGGGGCGCGCTGTGGTCCACCGGCGGCAATGCACCCGTGCGGCCGGCGGTGCTCCCTCCGGACATCCCGCCCGGCAAGCCGCTGGTATGGTCACTGCACCAGGAAGCGGGCGCCGTGGCCCGGCTGAGCACCACGCAGGAGGGGGGCGGTGGCGCGGGCCTGCGCATCGACTGCGACGAGCCCGCGAAAGCCGGCAACCACATCCAGCTCATCGCCACGGGAATCCCCCTGGTCGAGGGGCAGGCGTACCGCCTGGCCCTGCGGGCCCGGTGTACACAGCCGTTCCGCCTCGGACTGCCACAGCTCATGTCAGTGGGCCCGCCCTGGACCGGCTATTCGTCGGGCCCGCCGCTCCGCGCGGCACCGGTCGGGACCGACTGGCAGGTGCTCACCCAGTTCTACCGCGCGAGCCGCACGACCGACAACGCCCGCCTGACTGTGTACCTCGGCCGGGTGCTGCCCAGGGGTGCCAGCCTGTCCCTGGACTCGATCAGCTTCCTGCCCTGTCCTGCCGAGGAGTTCCCGCGGGAGAGCATCGTGCCCGTGGACGTGGGCAATATCATCTTCGGGGAGGAAGCCGCGTGTGGCTGGAAGGTGTGGGAGAAGCAGGACCTTACTGCGCAGGGCCGGTACTGGTATGACGAGGATGCCCAGGCCCTGTGGATCTACTCCGCCGAGAACCCGGCCGTGCACTACCAGCGGCTCGAGTGCGCGCTGCGCGAGCACATCATCCTCCAGAACGCGACCTCGTACGTCATCTATGAGAACCTGGCCCTCAAGTACGGTGCCGCCCACGGGATCGGCGGGGGCGCGACCCACCACATCATCGCGCGCGACCTCGACATCTCCTACATCGGCGGCGGCGACCAGATGGGCGGCGACCGCACGGTGCGCTTTGGCAATGGGATCGAGTTCTGGGGGGCTGCTCACGACAACCTCGTCGAGCGCTGTCGCCTCTGGGAGATCTATGACGCCGCGCTCACCAACCAGAACGGTGGCGCCCCCCTCAGCGAGAACAACATCACCTATCGCTACAACGTGATCTGGAATTCGGAGTACTCCTTCGAGTACTGGAACGGCCCGGCGACCTCGGACACTCATGACATCTACTTCGTGAACAACACCTGCCTCCACGCGGGGCACGGGTGGGGGCATGCGCAGCGTCCGGACCCGAGTGGGCGACACCTGTGCTTCTACACGAGCCCGGCCCCGGCCCGCAACATCGTGATCCGGAACAACATCTTCTATGAGGCGACCAAGAACGCGTTCTATGCGCCGGCATGGCCGCGCGAAGCGATCGACGCCCTGTGCATGGACAACAACCTGTGGGTCCAGCAGACCGGCACGATGATCAGCTTCAAGGGCAAGGCCTACACGATGGCTGAGTTCGCAAAGTACCAGGCTGACTATGCGAAGGAGCCGCACTCACTGACCGTCGAGCCCGGGTTCGTGGACATGGCAGGACACGACTTCCGCCTGGCACCCGGCTCACCGTGTATCGACGCCGGCATGGACCTGGGACCGGGGACGGACTTCGAGGGGACCCCCGTACCCCAGGGCCCGCACACGGACATCGGCGCGTACGAGCGTAAGTGAGGCGCAGCCCTGTGGCGCGCCGGGTAGGCAATCACCGAACTGCGACGTCGGCCTACCCCCCAGCCCCCTCCCCACGGGGAGGGGGAGCAACGGCGGATGACGGCGGGGGAGCGCGCCGTTCCGTAGGGCGGGACCCCGCCGCCGTTGGTGTGCCGTTCCTCGGAACGGCCACGGCGGGGATGACGAACGGCTACCGCGCCTCGCGCAGGTTCACGAGCGCCCGCGTGACCTCCGCCAGTTGCCAGGCCACCTCGTGGTACTCGTTTTGCGCCGAGTGGTGCTCAACGCCCCAGTAGCCGTCATATCCGGCCGCCATCAACAGCCGCAGCTTCCCCTCGAGGCACGTGCGGGTGATGCGCGCATCGACATGCGTATGGATTGCCCACGAGGCAGCCATGCGGTCGCCCTCGTCCTCCTGCCCCTCGACCCAGTGGCCGATATGTAGCAGGATCCCGTACCCCGGGTGTGCCACGGCCTCATAGACCCGGCGCTGCACGTGCGGGGTGAGCGACGGGCCCCAGTGGGTCTCCGGCCCAACGCGGAATCCGTGGTCGGCGGCGAAGACGGCGTACTCGCGATAGCGTGTGACGACGAGGTCGAGCTGCTCCTCCGTCAGTTCCTCCCCGGAGCCGCCCATGTCGATGCGCACGGTCCGGGCGCCGAGCTCTGCGGCCACCGCCAGGTGCTGCAGCGCCCCCTGGTGGTTGTGCTCACGCTTGTCAGGATCGTCCTCCCAGACATGCACGCCGTCGACGTGGTAGTTGGCGACCACCATCTCGCGGTCGGCCAGCGCCTGCTTGACCTTCTGCACGTGATCGGGGTCGATCGGCCCGAAGGTGCCATTCCAGAAGTCGGCGGCATCCAGTCGGTAGCGGAACTTCACGGCCTCCAGATATCCGAACGCATCCATCATGCCGGCCCCCGTCAGGCCGTGGAACGAGTACGAGGCGATGGAGATCTTCATGGGTGGACTCCCGATGGTGGGGCAATCGCGCCCCGGCGTGTGGGCCACACAGCCGCGGCCCGTGAGGACCGCGGCTGTGGCATTCCCCGCATCACACAGCGCTTCCTTCCGACACGCGTCGTGCCATCGCCGTGAAGGCAGGCTCCGACAGCCAGGCGGCGGGGCCGCCGATCGGCAGGGAGGCCATGCCACTTTGCGCCGCGAACTGTAGCCGCCGTACTCGTCCACTCCGGGCCCCCGTGGCCCTCGCTGAAAGGACCAACCAGACATGGCAAAGCTGGGTATCGGCTTCATCGGCTGTGGCGGCATTCACAATGCGCATGCCCCTCACCTCGTCGACAATGAGCAGGCCTACATCGCCTGCGCGATGGACGTGAGTGCGGACGCTGCGAAGGCGCACTGTGAGAAGTACGGGACGAAGGACTGGACCTGCGACCGCGCGGAGCTGCTGGCGCGAGAGGACGTCGAGGCGGTCATCATCTGCACCCCCACCGGCTACCACCGCGAGGCGGTGCTCGACGCCGCCGCGGCCGGCAAGCACATCTTCTGCGAGAAGCCCATGGCGATGAACGTGGCCGACTGTGAGGCCATGGACCAGGCCTGCCGTGAGGCGGGCGTCGTGCTCCAGATCGGCTTCGTGCGCCACTTCTGCAATGAGTGGCTGAAGCTGCGCGAGATCATCCAGTCCGGCATGATCGGCCGCCCGGTGGTCTGGCGCTCAGTCAGCGGCGGGTCCGGCGCCCCCACCCCCTGGTTCTTCGACAAGGAGATCGGCGGCGGCCCGTTCATCGACGGGGCCGTGCACAGCTATGACTTCGCCCGCTTCATCTTCGGCGAGGCTGCTAACGTCGTCACCGACATCCGGCGCCTGAAGGCGAACACCACCGCGTGGGACACGGGCACCGTCATCGTCAACTTCAAGAGCGGCGACCAGCAGATGCTGGCATGGTCGTGGGGGATGCCGGGGTTTGGCTACAAGGTACCGGCTGACAGCGCGCACGATGTGCTGGGGCCGCTCGGGTCGATCATGTTCCCCGGCGACAGCAAGCTGCGCGTGTGCCTGGAGGATGGGGAGCACATGGTCGAGTACGAGGCCGATGGTGGCGGCGACTGGTTCCGCCGGCAGATGGAGGACTTCATCGCGTGCTGCCGCACGGGGAAGGCGCCGATCGCCGGCGCGCGTGAGGGGATCGAGGCCACCCGGATCGCCGCCGCGGCACTCAGCATCGGCGACCGCCCGGCAATCGTCGGGCTGTAGCCGCAACACGCAATCGGTGACGAGTGTAGCGGGCCGCCCGTGTTCCACGGGCGGCCCCTGCGCGCGTCGGTGCGCTCACACCAGCGTGG
>CAZIWQ010000187.1:0-9199 GCA_964542355.1 uncultured Armatimonadia bacterium | reverse complement strand
GATAGGTTCCCCATTGCGCCCGTCAGTCCTCCCCGCAGAGCGGACACTGTGCCCAGGCGTGTGCGCGCAGGGGCGAGACAGCCAGCCTGGCCCTGCTCGGAAAGGCGCGCCTCGATGACGTGAGTGCCGCGTTCGGCGGCTACGCGGCCCGCGGGGGGGGGCAGACGCGAAGCCGGGCGAGGCTGTGACACCTCGCCCGGCCGGCGGACTTGCTGCGTCTCACGGCAGCAACTCTGGCTGCGCTACCTGCGCGGGCGGCTCCCGCCGGAGACCTCGCCCTGACGCGGCGCAGACGGTGCGGAGTAGGTACGCGCCGGTGCGGACGGTGCGGAGTAGGTGCGCGCCGGTGCCGACGGTGCCGACGGTGCGGAGTAGGTGCGCGGCGGGGCCGTCGGCATGTACGTTGTCGATGGCGGCTGGCTCCGCGACCCGTAGACCAGCCCCGTCCCGGGCGGCTGGTAGTTGAACGTTGATGTCGTCGCCCGCGGCGCGCTCGTCGCCGGCGAGCCGATCGTCAGTCCGGGGGTGGCACGGTACACGACGGTGGGTGCTGCCCCGCCGGGGCTCCCGGAGGACCTCTCGCTTGCGACTCCGCTGCCGGCGATCGCGCCCACTGAGGTCTGATGACGGGTCACCGGTGTCGGCGTCCCCTGGTCGCGCACAGTGTATGGCTGGCTGCGTCCGCTGTCATACCGGCTCTCGCTGACGGGGCCGCCACCGATCACGGATCCCGGCAGGGGAGCGCTGCTCGCGCCCGCAGTCCTGGCGCCGAGCACGGATCCTGGCAGGGGAGCGGTGCCCGACGCGGCGGTTCTGCTGCCGAGCACGGACCCGGGCAAGCCAACGGTTCCCGGCACGGTCCCGGTCTGGTAGCGCGGGGTCAGGGTTGTCGCTGCGCGGTTCTCACTGGACTTCTGACCGGTGACGGCTCCCGGGGTGTTCTGTGGCGTGCGGAGGTCACCGGGCTCTGCGGCGGTTCCGCGCCGGTAGGAGCCACTGACGTCCATGGCGCCGCGATGCTCGGTGGCGCGCTCGCCGACGATGGCCCCGGCGGTCGTGCCGGGTCGATAGCGGCCGTCACGGAAACCAGCGTTACGTGCCGTCGGGCCCGCGACGCGCGGCTCCTGCTGCGGCCGGCGGTCGCCCAGCACGACGCCCACGCGGCGGTTGTCGGCCCAGTCCATGTCGCGGCGCAACTGGCCCCGGTCGCGGTCGAAGTGCTCGTAGTGGTGCCACGGGCGGCCGGACCGACACCAGCGATAGTAATCGTCGAACGGCACATGGTGGCGGTGGTACGAGCCCCAGAACAGGATCGCATCACCGGGGCCGAACCACGGGTCGAAGTGGGTGTAGATGAAGCTCGCATGCAGCGGGCTGCCAAACGTCAGTGCGCAACTGAGCAGGGCATTGTTGAGCATGAAGATGTCGACCCCGTACAGGTCGATCGGCCCGGCCCCCCAGATCGGGAGCACCTGCAGCCGCGCGTGCGGGACGTGCAGCCCGATGAGCGTGCGGCCCCAGTGGCGGCCGTGCGTCCAGGCATAGGCCCGGCTTACCGCCCAGTAGTCACAGCCTGCCAGGTCGGACACGTAGAAGACCTGGAGTAGCTCTGGCGGGCTGTACAGATACCGGTAGCGCGCATAGCGCACCGTCTCGATGGGCACCGACCAGTGCTCGCGAACGGTGTCCACGGCATACAGTGTCTGCAGGTCCGCGCGCTCCCCCTCCTGGCCCACGACCGGCACCCTGTTATCGAAACAGCGTCCGCTGGCGCGTGCCACCGCTCGCAGGTCCACCCCGGCGTCCCGCGCCGCAGCCAACCAGTCGACCCGATGCGGCGAGCCCTCGAGGAAGGAGCGGAGCGGGCGGTCACTGCGGTAGCCGAGCTGCGCGGCCACCATCACGTCCAGCGCTGACCAGCCGTCCTGGTAGTAGCCGAACACCTCGTCCGGGTCCAGCTTGTAGACATGCGAGAGCGCCGAACACGCGAACATGTCCTGCAGCACATCGTCAGGCACCGCGGCCTGATCCGTGAACTGCACTGTGCGCGGGAGCGCCATCTGGTTCAGCGTGGCCGCATCGATGCCGAGGTCGGTGGCGACCTGTCCCCACGCGGTACCCTTCGCCCGCAGCTCAATCACCTGCTCGAAACTCTTGCCGGACAGGTGGGCGATGTAGAAGGTGGGAACAATGTCGGCGGTCGGCATGCCCGCGGCACGCACCTGGTACAAGACCTCGTTGGCGTCATAGCCGAAGGCATCGCCGGCCAGACCGGCCGCCACGACGCGCAGGAGTTCGCTCTCGTCCGACAACGTGACGGGGTAGCGTGCCGGGCCCTCGTCCGGCGGAATCGTCGACGCACACCACGCGGATCCAATCACTACCAGGCCCAACACCACCATCCAGCTCATCTGGCGAGACACTGTCGTGGTCATCTGAATCAACTCCTTGGGCAGCCCTTGCGACCCTACACTGTGAGTATATACTATCCAGTGTAGTATGTCCAGTAAAATAGACACCGCGGGGGAGAGGAAAGTTCAGCAAATCCATGCGCGGTGCCGCGTGCAACGGGGGCCGGCGACGGGCGCTACCGGTCGCTGTTGTGCTGCCCTCCTGAGCGGTACCGGAGGAGCCCGGGCTCCCCGGCGATGTCATCCTGAGGAGCGCATGCGGCTTCGCAGGAGCCGCAGCGACGAAGGATCACACGACGCGTGAGGCGCCTTCGGCTGATGCCGATCCTTCGCCACAGGACCGCGCAGCGGTCTGGGCTCAGAATGACAGTGGCGCCGGCCGGCGCCCGGCCGTAGCGCGGTTGTACTACTACTACTGCTCGCAGCCCCCGCCGTACAGATCGAACCTCACCGGCTTGCCGGCATCGATCGGCCAGGACTTGTCGGGCTTCCCGCCGGCGCACCAGATGGCGGCTTCCTCGCTCGCGATATACGCGCGGTCGCCATGCTCGGCCGCGGCCAGCGGGCGCAGCTTGAGCCGGTCGCTGAGGCCCACCATCCCACCGTCGTGCCCGGCGATGACGGCGAACGGTCCGTTGAGCAGTGCCCCGGTGTAGGCCCGCCGCATCGCCGCCAGCAGCGCGCGGTGCTTGGGGTCCGCGATCGCGTCGACCTCTTCCCACTCCGGTGGCGCCATGGCGAGCGAGGCCATCTCGATGCTCAGGCCGTGCTTGCGGCACAAGAGATCGAGCATGTAGCTGATGACCTCGGAGTCGGTGAACAGCGTGCACTCATAGCCATACGAGCCGACATAGCGCTTGTTGACTCCGTAGGATGACAACTCGCCGTTGTGGACGATAGACCATTCTAGGATACCGAACGGGTGCGCGCCCCCCCACCAGCCGCCGGTGTTGGTGGGGAAACGAGTGTGGGAGATCCAGAGATGGCCCTCGTAGTCCAGCAGCCGGTAGTACTCAGCGATGGGCTCCGGGTAACCGACACCCTTGAAGATGCCCATGTTCTTGCCGCTCGAGGCAACATAGGCCCCCTCGACATCGCGGTTGATCCGCATCACGATGTCGACCATGTAGTCTTCTTCGGAGCCGACGAAGGCGGCGAGACGGTCGGGATTGGGCTGGACGAAGAACCGCCACAGCACCGGCTCGTCGCAGATCGTCGCGGTCGGCCGGGTGGGGATCGGCTCCTCGTGCCCGACCTCGCACACCGTGCCGAGGAACTCGCCGACACGGACGCGGGCGGCATCGTCCTGGAGCATCATGTGGAGGGCATAGTCGGCGGCATGCTCGGGGTAGATGCCGTACGCGACGTAGCCCGCGCCCAGCCCGTTGCCGCGCTCGTGCATGTTGGCCATGCCGCGGATGATGTCCTCACCGTTGAAGCGCTTGCCGGTGCGGTCAAGGATGCCGATCGTGCCGCACGCGGCAGGGATCTTGAAGGGGGGCAGTCTGTGCATGAGATAGTCCTGTCCTTCGCAGTGGGCCGGGGCGACGGATCGCGACCGGGGAAGACATAGGAAGGGGCTTGCCGGAATTATGTTTCCGAGTGTATACTCGCCGATGCAGGCTGTCAACCCCCCACAACCCGCCAGATACCGGAAACTTTGCCAGCTCTCCGAGTGCCGCACGCGAGGGCTTCTTCCGCATAACCGGAAGGTAACGGTACGCATGAGCCGAAGGAGGACTTGAAATTGCCGGAAATCGGCCGGAAGGAATTCGCCATCCTCAGAGTCCTCGGTGAGCATAATGCTCCCCTGGGTGCCGCGCTCATTGCCCGCGAGCTCAAGAGCCACGGCATCGAGCTCACCGAACGCGCCGTCCGCTATCACCTCCAGGACCTCGACACCGCCGGCCTGACCGAGAGCCTCGGCCGTGCCGGCCGCCAGCTCACCGAAGCCGGCAAGCGCGAGCTCGCCAACGCCCGCGTCGCCGACAAGATCGCCCTCACCTTCGCCCGTATCGAGGCCCTCGCCTACCAGACCGACTTCGACATCCGGTCAGGGCAGGGCCGTGTCGTGCTCAACGTCTCGCTGTTCCGCCAGAGTGATCTCGACCAGGCTCTCAAGGTGATGCGGCCGGTGTTCGCCTCACGCTATGCCACGAGCGATCTGATCGCTGTGTTCAACCCGGGCCAGCGCGTGTCTGACCAGGTGGTGCCGCGGGGGATGGTCGGCCTGGGGACTGTCTGCAGTGTCACGATCAATGGCGTCCTACTCAGCCACGGGGTCCCCGTGCACTCGGAGTTCGGGGGGCTGATCGAGATCGCCGGCCATGAGCCGGTGCGCTTTACCGACATCATCCGCTATGGTGGCACCTCCGTGGAGCCGCTGGAGGTGTTCATCCAGGCGCGCGGCACCTCCTCCGGCGCCGCCGTGGCCACCGGCACGGGCAAGGTCGGGGCGGGCTTCCGCACCTGCCCCGCGGTTGCCCGCGACCAGGTGATGCGCCTCGTGGACGAGATGGCCGCCTGGCGCCTGCGCGGGGTCATCGCGGTTGGGGGCGAGAGCCAGGCCTTGATGGAGACCGACGTCGATGTGGGCCGGATGGGGATCGTCATCTGCGCGGGGCTCAATCCGGTCGCGGCGGCGGAGGAAGCCGGCATCCCCACCGTCAGCAAGGCGATGGCAACGCTGCTAGACTACCGCAGCCTGGCACCGATCTGACGACTCTCACGGCAACCGTCTGGTGGGCGCCAACCTGCGGCTGCGAGAGGCCGGCGACTACCGTCACCCGGAGACTGTCACCCTGAGCTGCGGGCGCCAACGGCGTCCGCAGAACGAAGGGTCTCGTCTGGCTGCACCGAACCGCCAGGCAGATGCTTCGCTGGCGGACCGCTACGCGGTCCTGGCTCAGCATGACACTGCTGCCCGGGTCACGAGGGCCCCCCCTACCCCGCCGTCGCCACCACACAACCCACCCCCTGCGGGCCGAGCTCGACCGAGAGCGTCGCCCGAGCATCCTCCACCTGCGCCGGCACTGCCTTCCCCCGAAAGGCATCCACGTAGCGCACCCCATCGCGGTGTGGCACCCGCAAGGCCTCTCCCCGGAAGGTCCGGTACTCGGCATTGAACAGCGTCCAGACGGTATGCCGCGCACCCACGAACCGATTGGCGTAGAGCGTGGGACGGCAGGTCGGGATCAGCGGGGTGACATCGCCGGAGCAGAACGCGTCCTCGTACTCGTGCAGGATCGCGAACGCCCTCCGCAGGAAGCGATGTGCATCCTCGCAGTAGAACTCGCTGGTGCCCCCGTGCAGCCAGTAGCCCTCCCCGTTTAAGAACGGCCACTTCAACAGGTCCCACCCACCCTCCGTGAACGGGTTGTAGGACACGAGCTGGAATACCTTGAAGCTGGGGAACAGGAACCGGAACAGGTCGACGCGATGGGGCATGAGCTCCGGGTCGGACCATGTCACCGAGTACCCCAGGGCCCCGTCCTGGTACTGCGAGTTGACGTCATTGGGCGTCTCCTCGGTGAGGGTGGCGATGGTCGGCGGTGTAGCGGCGCGAATGGCCTGCAGCGTGTCACGCTCACCCCGCAGCGGCCCCCAGGGCACGGGGTGACCGTGCTCACGCGACCAGCAGGTCTTGCCCGGATTGAGGAACCCGAACTGGTCGATGTACATGCCGTCGGGCTTCAGCTCACCGGCGACTCGCTGGTACGTCGCGGCCAGGTGGTCGCGCCAGCCCGCGGTGGCCGGACACATCATGTGCTCCGTCGAGCCCACGTCCCACAGGAAGGCGGCCCCGTCGCGATGGCGCATGTCATACCGCGGCACGTTCTCGCGCCCCCACACGCCGCGGCGGTCGCACAGGTAGCCCTCGATGTATAGCCCCACGGGCACCCCCGCATCCTGGGCCTGCTTGACGGCACCCCGCAACTGTTCCAGGCCGCCCAACTCCGCGTAGTGGTTGTAGTCGCCCACGCGGCCGTAGACCATGGACTGGCCGAAGTCGAAGATGTGGAGATAGTCGAGCCGCCCGAAGTAGTCGCGGTAGCGCCGGATCACCTCGTCGACGCGCCACCGGCCGGTCTGGGGGTCACGCAGGCCGCTCCAGGCCAGCGTCTGCTGATAGTAGAACACCGCCTGGAACCATGGCTTGCGGGGCACCTGTGGCTTGTACCAGGTCTGAGCCCACGTGTGATAGGCCGCAAGCGCCGCGCGCCAGTCCCCGCGGTGCGCCCGCAGGGCCGTCGGTGCCACCTCGATCCGCTCACCCGGCCGGTACTCGCGCGGCCAGTAGTCGATGCGCCACGCGACCCCGCCTCTGTCCTTGGTCAGGTCGAAGTGGCGGTAGATGTCATCCCGGTCATAGGTGAACAGAGCCAGCCCGCCGCCCGCGACCGGGCTGAACACGTCGGCCACCTGCAGCGGGTATTCCCCCCCGTAGGCCTGACGCTGGTGGGTGGGGCGGCTGCTGATGATGCCCCCCTTGCGCGCCCACAGGTACCAGGTGTCCTCGACCGTCCCGATGTGAACCCCCTTGAGCAGCGGGAAGTTGACCACCGGCGCGAACGCCGTCGCCGCGGCCTGCACCAGGTTCAGGCGCATCCCGATGTCCGGCCCGTCACCCACACTGAGGGTGAGGTCACCCTTGAGCGCCACGCCACCCGCCGCAGCGTCAACCGGAATGAGCAGCGTGTGCGTGGCTCCCGCGGCTTCCACCCGGGGTGCACCGACCGTAACCTGCTCGGAGGTCAGGAGGGTCTTCCCGTCGCCGAGCTCGAACAGGGGACCCGGCCGGACCGCCAGAGCTGCCCCCTCCAGGCAACGGCTCTGAACGGACCTCAGCGTTACTCCGCGGTCAATGCCGACCTCCACTCGCACGAGATCGTTCTCGACCGCATAGCCCCCCTGCAACGGGACAATCCGGCCGACACCGGGAGCGGCGTCACTGGCAGCCACCGGGGCGGGCAGGCCCGCGACCGTGGGGGCCGGGGTGACCGCGCGTCCCTGGTTGAGGGTCACCGCGCCCAGGAAGATCCGTGCGCTCTCCATGCGGTTGCGCACGCGGATGCGGCGCACCGGCTCCGGGCGCAGGCCACCGAGGCAGTACACCTCCAGACCGCGCGCGAACTCGTGCCGGCCGGAGCCCAGGCACACCGGGATCATCTCATCGACCAGCCCACCCCCGTACTCCACCTGCAGCACCAGGCGCTCGGGTGCCGCGACGGCCTCCAGGGGAGCGGGATCGCCCATCCGCGACCCGTTGGCCGCGGGGAGGCGGGCGGCCAGGAGCAGATACGCCTCCGTCCCGGACTCCCCTACTGCGACCCCCACAGTCGTGTCGATGTCCTCGGGGGTGCTCACCAGGCATTGGCCGCCTGTCGGCAGCAGGAACGGGATGCCCCGCACCGTGACCTGTCCGGCGGGCAGCCACGACTTGAGCCCACAGGCGCGCATCGCCTCCTGCGCCGTGGCATCGGCCTGGCCCGCCAGGTCGACCGGCTTGAACGACAGGTTGGCGAGCTTCGTCTCGCGCCAGCCGCCGGCCACGGGCAACAGGTCGCGGGGCTCCAATAGCGGGCGGCGCACACTGAAGCGGATCGTGTCAAGCCACACTTCGCCCCGCTCGCCCGCACTGCTCACCTCCGTCGCCATGTGCGTGGCGCGGAACTTGTCCTTGAGGGCCACGATCGCGACGTGCCAGCCGTCGTCGGCCTTCAGCGCCGCCAGGGGCAGCAGTGTCGCAGACTCCCCGGGCATGCCCCCCTCCCCACTCCCCAGCCAGACGAAGTAGTCACCCCACGGTTCGGTATTGCGTGCGCGGTAGCGGATTGCGGCATAGCGGAACCTGGCGAGGTCTACGGGCACGGGCAGTGGCAGCGCCCATTTCATGCCCTTGCCGGCACCTTCGGCCGCCAGGTGGAGCGCCCCGGCGTCGGTGTTCGCCTGGAACCTCTCGGCGGGGCTGGCCAGCCAACCACGCTGGGCCGTCGGCGCGGCGAGGGTTGCCGGCCGCAGCACAACCTCCTGATCCGGCGGGCTGATGGCCGGGACGCGCGTCGCCCCCGGCGGCAGCTCGTCATCCAGACGCAGGTCATCGAAGCTGATCGCGGCAGGTTCTGCGCGGCACTGCACTTCCGTCACGATCGACCGCACGTCACCCACTGCCCCGCGCGCCCACAGGTCAACGCCCACCGTGTGCCACTGCCCGTCCTGGACCAACTCGGAGGTGTTCAGGACCTCTCGTCCCTCGCGACTGGCGTCGTAGATCCATAGTGCGTACCCGCCGGCGAGCTGCTGCGCCCGGTAGCGCAGCAACAGGAAGGTCGCGCTCCCTGAGTCGAAGGGCTGGAGCGGAAGCTCGAACTTCATCCCCTTCCCCGGCTCGGCAACACGGAGCGTCACACAACCGTCGAGCGCACGCACTTCCGGCTGCTGCGCGGGGTTGGCCAGGAAGCTCGGGCGCGACTGCCACCCGGGGTCGGTAGTGAACTCGAGCGGGAGGCGCGGAGCACAGTGGCTGGTGCCGGCGAATGCGAGCAGCAGCCCGAGGGCAGCCAGCGCGGCACGGCGGCGCGCGGGGGCCGGCCCCGTGCGTACGTCCGCGTATGTGGGGGTGTGGAGCATGGGGGTGGGCCCCTCCTCGAGGTGGGCATCATCGCGCAGATGGTCGCGCACTTCCGCCGGCAGGTGCCGGTGACCTGCCGCCGTGACGACAACGACGCCTCACCCCCCGACCCCCTCTCCGTTCCGGAGGAGGGGGTGTCTGAGGGTAGGTGCCGTGT
>CAZIWQ010000186.1:0-9205 GCA_964542355.1 uncultured Armatimonadia bacterium | reverse complement strand
CCCGGTGGCGCAGGACCCCCCGCTGCCCGCCGTCGAACAGCCGCCCCAGTTCGTCCAGCCACTCCCGACAAAGGCCGACCAGCCCCCGCAGATGCAGCCGCAGGTTCAGCAGCCACAGCAGGTGCAGCCGCAGGTTCAGCCGCAGGTTCAGCCGCAGGTTCAGCAGCCACAACAGATGCAACCGCAGCAACCGGGTCAGGCGCTCCCCCAGCAGACCTATCAGCAGCCGGTGCCGCCCCCCCAGGTCATTGTGCAGGTGCACCAGGTCCAGCAGACGGACACGGCACAACAGGCGGGCGTGTCGGGCAGCGATGCCGCGTGGGCCACGGCATGGGGGTGTGCCTGGCTGTGGTTGACCCCCGTCGGCTGGCTGGCGGGGCTGGTGATGCTGGGGCTGGCGATCGGCCTGCTCGTGTTCATCCCGGCCCTGATCATCTCGTTTCTGCCGCTCATCGTCGCCGGCGTGGTCGCCTTCATGACGGCGAAGAGCACCAGGCCCAACGCGGAGAAGAAGAAGGTCTGGCTCTACTGCGCAATTGCTGGTGGGGTCGGCCAGGTGCTGTGGCTACTCATGATGAACCACCGGTGAGGCGACCCTCCCCCGCGAGCGCCGCCCGTCGCGCAGAGGCGAAAACACGGGCCGTAGAGCCTGCCGCCGAAGCCCGGATACGCGCCGGCCCTGCGGGGGGGGCGCGGCGACGACGGCCCGGGACTCCCTCTCCCACCGGGAGAGGGCCGGGGTGAGGGCGGGTGCCGCGACCGTTGTCGACACCCTCACCCGCCCTGCGGGCGACCTCTCCGGTGCGAGAGGTGGGACCTCGCTCCTGCCGTTCGCTATCCGCTTCCCCCGCTATTCGCTATCAGCTCTCCGTGCTGTTCCCCGCCGGATGCCCAATGCCGCCGTTCCCACTGCCGCATGCCGCCGTCCCGCCCCTACTTGACTTCCTCCAGGCTGAAGTCATCCACCCACGCGTCCATCACACCGGGGAACGCGACGAGGAAGTGGACACGGATCACCGCCGTGCCCGCCAGCGGCTGGAACTCGAACGGCAGCGGCTTGAAGTCCTGGTCCTTCTCCAGGAACCCGGCAAACAGGTTGTTGGTCCCCACCGTGTTCCCCTCAGCATCCAGCATCGAGATCATCCAGTAGGCCTTCGCGCCGGTTGAGTTCGCGATCCTCAACTGGCAGTTCGTGCGGTACTTCTTCCCGGGCTCGATGGAAAACACATCCTCGGTCTGGATCATCATCCCCCCGGGCCCCGCAACCTTGTGGAGATGGCAGGAAGCATTGCCGGAGAAGCGCGTGGTGGTGTCGAGCGAGATCGAGCCGGTGTTGCCCTCGACCGGGACCGTACTCCAGCCGACCATGGCGTTCTCGAAGCCGGGGTTGGGGATGGCCTTCAGCGCCGTCGCGCGCAGGTCACCGGCGGTGATCGGCGGCGGCGCATAGCCGGGGAGCGCGATCAGGCGGAAGTCGCGCGCCTTGACCGGGAGCACCATGCGCCCGTCAACCAGGGGCAGCTTCTCGCCGCTCTCGATGTCAACGGCATCCGTCACCGCGCCACCGGCGAGCTTCAGGCCGGCGAACTGGGGCACAACGACGACCGTGGCGTCGGCCTTTGTGGTGTTGCCGACCACCAGGAGACAGCGACTGCCGTCGGGCTGGCGGTAGACAGAGACGTGGCACTCGGGCGTCTCGCACTTCACCCAGTCGTGATTGCCCCAGTAGCCGCGGAAGTCGCACGCGGCCACCCCGAACAGGCGGCGGGCCTGGTAGTTGCGCATCACGAGACGGGTGTTGTTGCCGGCCGGGAAGATGCCGGTGTCGTGCAGGTTGGTGAGCATGAGCAGCTCGCGTGTGGGTGCCGCGGGCTTGCACCACTGGCCGGGGATGTCGGGCAGGAGGAACGGCGCCGGGCCCCACTGGCGGCCGGTGTGCTCGGCCCGCCACTTGTCCAGGGGCACGATGTCCATGAAGTGGTCCTCCACCTTCTGGCCCGCGTCATGGTACTGCTCCCCGTCCAGCATCATGTGCGAGAACGAGATGCTCGGGATGCACAGCCAGCACGAGGTGTGGTGGTGGATGATCGGGTCCTTGCGCTTCTCATACAGCAGGCAGTACATGCGCTTGAGCAGGTCGCGGAACGCCCAGATCTTGAATTCCGCCCGCCACACGCCCTGATCGTCCAGGTAGCCACAGCCGTGGAGGGGGTTGGCGCAGGTGTTCCACGGGCCGTCGATGTAGATCCCGTCGATGCCCGACTCATCGAGCAACCGGTTGAAGTAGTAGATATAGAACTGAGCAAAGCTGGAGGCCGGGCAGACCCAGTAGTACTCCTTGAGCGGGATGCGCTCATCCGGCTCCGAGCGCGGCCCCGGTGGGCGCTTCTGGTTCGACCACTCGGGACCGAACACCTTGATCTCCGGCGCCGGCATCCCATCGCGGTACTTCCCCGACCAGAACACGATCTGCGAATAGGGGATCACCTTCATCGGCTCGCGCATGGCCAGGTACGGCATCGTCTGGCCGCTCGTCTGCCACTGAGCCACCGTGCGCTTGAGGGCCGGCGGGTCCTTCGCCATCAGCGTGCCCGGGTCGTCGGTGCCGCTGAGGTTGTTGAAGAACCCGCTTGACCACGCGCCCCACGGGTTGCTCTGGTTGAGGCCGATCAGCCAGTCGCGCCAGCCCGCCGGCATCGGGCGGGTCGGGGTCGCCATCAAGCCGAACACCGTCGTCCACGGCCCCGCGATCACCAGCGGCCGGCCGACCATGCGGATCCGCATCGTGCATGCCCCGGCCCCGCGCTCCACCTGCAGCACCGACTCCGGGTCACCGGACGCCCATCCCTTGGGTGACTCGGAGAACCAGCACAGCCCGCGGTCATCATCGCCCAGCCACAAGAGCGGCTTGAAGTGTGACTTGAGGCCTGCGGCCGGCAATGCCCCGGCGTTGGTCAGGCGCGGATCGCGCGTCGCCTCGAACCAGTGATAGTACAGCGCACGCTCGGGCTTGACCGGAATGCGGAGCTCGAGCTCGTCCACCACTACCGGCTTGCTCTCGGGTGTGAGCGTCAGCTCAACCTTGATGCACCCGTCGTACTCCAGGTGTGAGCGCACGCGGGTCTTGATCCCCGCGGTGGTCGTCAGGGCGTCGACGTCTGCCTGGTGGGGGGCGGCGGTGAGCGTCTGTGCCGTGGCTGCGGCCAGCTCGGAGGTCTTGCCGCCGGTGGCGAGGCTCAGGCCGATCGGGCCGGCGAGCAGGTCGGAGCCCTGTGAGAGCACGGCGCGAGGGAACAGGCTGCCGGTGTAGTCATACGCCCGCCCCCAGCACTGGACGCTCTTGCCTGTCACCGTCATCGGCGTCCAGGGCGGGGGCACCTTGTCGGTGATCCCCAGCCGGTTGTTCTCCCACAACGCGCGCTCGCGGATCACCTGCCCAAGCAACTCGTTGGTCAGCGGCGGGGCGGCCGCAGCGCCCGCGGCGGATGGCGCTGCCACGGCGGCCGGCAGCGGGGCGAGGGCACCGGCCCGGACCATCTGCGCGAACACTACCTTGTCCTGGCGTACGTCGCGCACGCGGATGCGCACCTGATCGAACGCCCGTCCGACCGCGATCTTGGGGCGCGAGCGCTGGGACGCCCCGGGCGCGAGCACCGCCGGCCCCATCGCCATGTGGGCCGCCTCGTCCGCGGTACCCGCGCGGTAGCACGTCAGCTCAAAGGTCACCCTCTGCACTGCGTCCGACGGATTGAGCAGCGCCATCTCATGCTCGAGCGGCTGATCCGGGACCGCCATGAGCGATTGCAGTGCCCCGACGGCACTGTGCGTGCTGAAGCGCAACGCACCGAAGCGCTGCCACACCGCATACCCGCCCTCTCCCGTGAACGCCCAGGCAGTGTGCCGGTTCGTCGTGGCTCCCGGGCCGATGCTCCGACACAGGTTCGCCTGCCAGGTTGTCCCCTCGCTCGGCGGCAGCGTACCCAGACTGGCGTGGGGGATGGACAGCTCCGCGGTCCACACCCCCTTGTCCCGCGTCGTCGCCCACTGGCCTCCCATGTTCCAGCCGGCGTTGTGGTCCTCGGCATCCCACAGGCCACCAAACGCGTTCAGCACCAGGTGGAAGTACTTGCCGGTGAACCCCACTTCCGGCTGGAGGAACAGCTCGACGCAGTCGTCATCCCAGGGGCTCCCACTGTCACGCTCGAGCTTCGCGCCGGCGAGTGGGTCGGTGAACGGGCAGCGGAAGGCGACATAGAGGCTCGTCGCGTCATAGCTCAAGCGTACCTGCGTTGCGATGCTCGAGAGCGTTCCGGTACCGATCTCGACGAACCCGACGGTCCCGGCCGCCATGTCCCACTCGCCCGGGGCCAGCGTGCCGTCGATCGTGGGCGGCTTGCCGCACGGCCCGACGGTGATGACCGGCCGCTCGTGCTCGACGCGCCCGCTCACGGCGACGCGGTACAGGTCCTGCACCGCCTCGGCGGCCAGGGGGTCGGGGGGGGCGTCGATCGCGCGGACGGCGAGCGTGGCTCCCGGGCCGAAGTCGCCGCCGAGGACGATCGTGCCGTCCGGGGCAGGAGGCGTCGCGCCGACTGCGCCCGTCGCCGGCTGGGCCGGCTGTCCGTCAACGTACATCGCGAGGCCCTCCGGCGTCCACGAGAGCACGACATGACGCCACGAGGGCTCCAGCCAGTCATACCCGGGCTTGGTGACGACCTGGGTCTTGCCGGCCAGTGTGCGGGAGAAGGCCAGCGTCATGCCCTGCGGCTGCCACCACAGCGCCAGCGTGTCAGCGCCGTGCCGGGCACGCAGGAGCGCGAGCGGGCCAGGGCCGGCGGGCTTCCAGCCCGCCGGCTGCAGCCACGCAATGAGGGCTCCCTGGCTCGGGTCGAGGTTCTTCTCGACGGCGTACGCGCAGGTCCCGCTCCCGGGGCCGACCACGAGCGAGGTGCCGAAGCGGTCCTTGACGCGCGCGACGGCACCGGCGGTGGTGGCCTGCGGCGCCCCCTGGCTCTGGTCGGCGTCATAGCCGGCTTCGAACCCGGCGCGGAGCGAGGCGGTGACTCCGAGGCCGGGCAGTGCAAGCAGTGCGAGGACAGAGGCTGTTAGCAGCAGTCGACGGGGGGTGGGAACCATCCTGGCGACCTCCTGAGGATCCCGGCCGGGCGAGATTGGGGCATCGGCCGACACCGCGGGTCAGTGGGAGCGGACGAGGTGGAAGTTCGGCGGCGCACCAGCCGGCTCCTCCGCGCGGGGGCCGAGCATCGTCCCCCGCCGCCGTTCCCAACTCTCCCTTGCCGTTCTCCGTGTCTCTCCGTGCTCTCTGTGTCTCCGTGGTTGCCCCTGCCGTTCCCCGCCGTTCTTGACAGGGTCGGTCCGCGCCCGTATACTTCGGTTCACGTGCCGAGGTGGCGGAACTGGCAGACGCACCGGACTCAAAATCCGGCGAGGCTCAACCCCTCGTGCGGGTTCGACTCCCGCCCTCGGCACCAGATGACCACTCCAGCGGCGCCCCCCCGGGCGCCGCTGTCTGGTTGGGTCGCCGCTTCTGCGCGGTGTCCTCAGGGTGGGGAGGGATGGGTGCTCCGAGCTGCCACAGGCGCAGGTCTCTTCGGCGCGCAAGAGAGAGGAGATCCGTCGCCGCCATGGCCTGGGGGCGCAAGGTCAGCGAGCTCCATGCATCGTGCGGGCTGCTGCGTCGGCTCAAGAAGGCGCACCTGCGGGGTAGCGATTGGTCTGGAAGCGGGCGGCCCCGGATGTGCGACCCACAGGCAGGTTGGGGGGGACGATGTCCGCGCCGATGGCGCGGGAGCCATGCAGCCGGTAACCGGCTTTACGGCGCCGCGACGATGCGCTAACATGCTTTGTAGCTGGTACACCGGACGAAGCCAGCCGACAGGAGGCCGCCTCGCACGATGGGTGACATCGGGCTCACGGACCAAGGACCTTGTGTGGTGCAGGATCGCAGTCTTGCGACCATCGAGGCCATAGAGGACGCGCTGGGCGCTCCGTTCTGTCGAGGCGAGGGATACCTGGTCTACTGTCTCGACTGCGTGGACGGGATCGCCCGGATGCCATCTGAGTGTATCGACCTAACGGTGACTAGCCCCCCCTACAACATAGGCAAGGAGTACGAACTGGTGCGGCCACTCGAGGAGTACCTCGCGTGGTCGTCCCAGTGGATGCAGCTCGTGCACGGCGTGACAAGACCGCACGGGGCGTTCTGGGTGAACCTCGGCTACGTGGCAGTCAGCGGTCGAGGACACGCGGTACCCCTGCCCTACCTGCTCTGGGATCGGGTACCGTTCTATATCATGCAGGAAGTGGTCTGGAACTACGGCGCAGGCGTAGCAGCGCGCAAGCGCCTCTCCCCCCGGAACGAGAAGCTCCTGTGGTGCGTGAAAGACGAGGATGACTACACATTCAACCTCGACGAGATCAGGGACCCTGACGTCAAGTACCGGCACCAGACCAAGAACGGCAAGCTCCGGTGCAACTCCATCGGGAAGAACCCGTCCGACGTCTGGCAGATTGCCAAGGTAACGTCCGGCACAGATCGCTCATCCAGTGAGCGCGCACCCCACCCGGCGCAGTTCCCACTCGACCTGCTTGACCGTGTGGTGAGAGGCTTCTCAAACCCGGGCGAACTAGTGATGGACCCGTTCATGGGATCGGGCAGCGTGGCCGAGTGTTGCCTGAGGAACAAGCGGGCAGTACTGGGGTTCGAGATACGAGAGGACTACTGCCTCTACATCCAGCAACGTCTGAGACGGACAGAGCAGGAACTCAGGCAGCGGCTACTGGACATCTGAACCGCCGCCCGGGAGATGGCCTCGTAAGGCGTGGTCACGAGCGTCTTGTCTGAGTTGCGCTAGCTTCGGGTGTAGGCTTCCCCCAAACGCGATGAGTTGAGCAACCGTGACGACCCCAAGCGACGCCAGTTCCTCTGCCCGCTTCGCCCCTATACCTGGCAGGACCTCCACGGGGGCTTCCAGTTGGTAGTCGCCAGGCACTGACAGCAGCTTGTGGGCATAGACGGCGTCGTCAAGGCCTGCCATCTGACCTGTGGGGGCCTTCTGTGGCTTCCAGTCAGACGCATCAATCCAGCCAAAGCGGACCAGGAAGAGCCGGTCCCCGTAGAAGTTGACGGTTATGTAGTAGCCTGACTTATCCTTCCTGACGCGCCTGGTGTCCTGGAGCACCTGCGCGTAGCTGCGGTTGCCGTATATGTGCGTGCCAAGCTGGCCGGAGCACTTGATCTCCACAGAGAAGCTTGGGTCAGGCACGTAGACCAAGTCCTTGTCGTCCTTGGTCTCCGCCCCACGCCATAGGCCAGGTAGGCTCGTCGCCAAGTGCTTGGCGACGAGCCTCTCAAGGAAGTAGCCCACGACGATCGCCGGCAACTCGATCTGAGCCAGCGCGATCTCAGTCGGAAACGCCCCGACCTTGGTCTGCCACAGGACATCCCACGACGCAAGCACTGCCTGCAGGATGGTGTTCGGTTGCAGGGGATGCTTCGCAATCAGCCGCTGCGTGACTGCCAGCCACTTCTCAGCGGGGACACCCTTGTAGGGTGACCTACTCGCCATCGGTGTCTCCTCGGAAGAGCGCGCCGGGCATCACTCCGAGGGCCTCGGCAAGTCGCCAGATGATGCGCAGCGAGACGTTGCGTTCGCCGCGCTCAACAGCCCCCACGTAGGTTCGGTGCAGACCCGCTTCGTGGGCTAGGGACTCTTGGCTGAGGCCCCGGCACAAGCGCAGTTGGCGGACCCGGTTCCCGAACGCCTTGAGCCGGTCATCTCCCATACAGGAACTCTATGGGACTGCAGACGATGAGTCTACAGACGATAAGTAGCCCCGGCACGCCGCGAGCGCGGACACGCTGGCACGTCGCCAGAGCGCATCGCACGGACCAGACCCTCGGAGTGTGGGGAGTCCGGGGCTCAGTGCCTCGTGCTCGCCTGCCTTTGTCGCGGGACAGGGGCTGCGGAGGCGGCTTCATCGCGGCGTTACCCACGATGCTCACGTGCCGAGGTGGCGGAACTGGCGGACGCACCGGACTCAGAACCCGGCGAGACTCAGCCCCTCGTACGGGTTCGACTCCGGCCCTCGGCAACCTCACCGCAATCGGTCGGTGTGCGTTCGCCGCGCACTACTTGAGAAACGCTGGGCGGGTAGAACGCCTGATGGTCTCGCTCGGCCACACCTCGATCACGACGAGCCTTCACCACGCAAGACCCACCGACGTGGTGGCTCATGCGGTGACGCGTCATGTTCGCAGCGAGGATACCCTCGGGTGGTTTGCGAAGCTGGTGCCTCTGTTTGCCCAACACTGGGGTGGTCACGGGTACGCCAACGCTGGGCTGACGTACATCTCATGAGGGTCGCCCAATGAGAAAAGCCACCCACGAGGGATGGCTTGGTATAGCAAGCAACAAGGCCTTTCGACCTCTCACTCACCACTAGGCCCACGATAGCAGACGCTGCCCCCGCTGTCAACAGGTACCCCCTGACAGGTACCCCCTGACAACCTAACAGCACTACACAGGCTTTGCGTTCTCCCCGGATAGCCGCGCGGCTGGCAGATGGGACACCTGCGGCCACGAGGGGTATGCCGACCATGATTCCGTTCGCGCGCGCGAAGGCGCACCACGGCCCCGACCTCTTTCCCCTCACCCCGGGAAGAAACCAGCCCCTCGGCGCACCAACCCGACAAGCAACCAAGTCCGAGTCGGCCCGAGGTGAGCCCCATGTCGACGACACTGACTGAGCTGAAGATCCGCGAGCAACTGTTCCGCCACCAGGTCGCTGTCGCGTTCCGGGTTCCGGAGCACGTGGCCCAGCGGCGCGATGCGCGGCTCCGCGAGATGGCTCAGGACCTGCCGGAGGGTCACCGCTTCGGACCTCTCATGGGCTTCTCGCCCAGTGACTGGCTCGGACAGGCCGAGGGTGCCATCGACGAGTGCGCCAACTGCCTGACGCTCCATGCACAGTTCGCCAGTTGCGACCGCAAGCTGGAAGCTGAGATCCTGCGCCGTCTCAGCGAGCTGACCGCCCTGCTCGAGGCGCTGCAGTCGCCGGCGGAGCCGGCCGCGGCCCTCGTCGACGCCCCGGCCGAGATGAGCCAGCAGGTGAGCGCCGGGACGCGCATCGCCGCGTAGGTCGAGCGTCCCGCTCGACACGCCTCCCCGCCGACCGGGACGGT
>CAZIWQ010000185.1:7219-9222 GCA_964542355.1 uncultured Armatimonadia bacterium | reverse complement strand
AAGGGATCGCGGCACAGGCCCGCCGGCTTGCCATCCAGCTCGAGCAGGATCAGTCCCTGAGCGATGGTTGCGCTGCAGCGATACCGGCGCCCGGGCGCGCAGACGAATGAGCGCACGGCCACGATCTCCTTCTGGCCCGCTACCATGCTGAGCACCGCAATCTGCCTGTAGGCGCCGAAGCGCACCACGACCCAGTTGCGCGCGTCGAGGTGCTTGCACACGATGCCGACGCAGCCGTCGCCGCTGGAGTTCGGGCCGGTCGCAGTCGCCTCGACCGTGATGACCCCCTCGGCCATCGGCTCACCACCGATGGCCAGTGAGTAGACATCCGTCACGCGCCGCTGCCACAACGCGCCGCCGTCCCAGGACCAGTCACCACTGAGGGGCTGCCAGCCCGGGCCACGGGAAGCGAAATCGTCGCGGAATCCTGCGGCCATGGCGAGGGTCGGGACGGAGCACGTTACCGCGATCAGCAGGAGCAGGCGACGCATCTGTGGTCACTCCAGCAACGACGAGTTGGTCACCGGGACGACTTCCGGCGCAGCCCGTCCCTGGCCCCGGGCGCGCACTCACTCACTGCCGTAGGAAGTCGACGATGGCGTGGGGGTCGTTGGCGGGATACGTGTGGTAGTCGATCCCCGCCGCGGTGAGGGCGTCTGCCGTGACGTCGTAGAAGTTGTAGGCGATCAGCTCGGACGCCACCAGCACCCGGGGCGGGCGCTGTTGCCTGCCGTGGATGCTGTCGACGACCGCCCTGATGTTCCTCACCTGCCAGTCACTGTCCGTCGCAGAGGGGATGCCGGCCGGACGCGTCTCCGCTTCCCGGTGGTGCCAGCCATGGACCAGTGAGGCGAAC
Organism: uncultured Armatimonadia bacterium; assembly: GCA_964542355.1. GTDB lineage: Bacteria > Armatimonadota > Zipacnadia > Zipacnadales > JABUFB01 > CAZIWQ01. Next base: position 8,366 of record CAZIWQ010000185.1, on the reverse strand, counting down.
GCGACGAGATCCACGCTCGCCACGGCGAACTGATCGAAGACGCGGGGCACATCGGTGCAGGTGACTGCGGTATAGACGGCATACCCCTCCACGCACAGAGCGGCGGCGTGCAGGAAGTTGAGCGGCCGGTGGTCGGAGACCACCAGGACACATCCCCGGGGGTCACCCGCCGGGAGGTGCTCCTGCACTGGGTCGAACCGGCCACCGTCCATCGGCTCACCTCCACCCGGATCCGGCGGCGCTACTCAGGGCCGATCTACGTTCCCCCCCGCAGTATCGTTCAACGCCCGCCCGCCATCTCCTCCCGGTTGCAGCGGCCGCACGCGCCGCGCCTCCTGGTCAGCGACGTCGGCAGGCACGCCAACCTGACCGGGAAAAGCAGAAGGCAGGGCGCCATGCCCTGCCTGCGATGCCTGCGTAGGAGCTGTTCGTGGCCTAGTTCGGTGGCGTAGTGGCTGGGTACCAGTAGTTGGAGTTGGCGTTGATGGGGTCGGGCTTGACCGCCTTGCCGTGGCCGTCGGCATACACAACATTGGCCATCTCGTTGTGGGTACCACACAGGCCAAACCCGTTGACCGTCGTGTCATTGTAGCAATAGTAGTCGTTGCTGGAGTCGCCCAGCATGTGCTTCTGGGCGGGGGCAACGATCTGAGCCATGTTGTACGGGGTGTAGTCGGTTGAGTTCCCGACCCACAGTCCGAGCAGGCGCCGGTTGTAGCCGTAGCAGTAGGTGGCACTGCTGGTGGAGGGGCACCTGAAGACCTGGGCGTTCTTGACGTACGGCTCGAGCAGATAGCCGGTGACGCCGGAGATGGGACACCAGTAGGTCGCGCCGATTCGCGTCATCGGATAGACCTCGTCGTAGTCCTGGACATACTGCATGATGGCCAGCCCGAGCTGCTTGACGTTGCTCAGACAACTGGCCTGTCTCGCTTTCTCGCGAGCCCTCGCGAACACCGGGAACAGGATCGCGGCGAGGATTGCGATGATGGCGATCACGACCAAGAGCTCGATGAGTGTAAAGCCACGTCTCACAGGACATCACCCCTTCTGGAGTCTGCTGGTGCTGTTCGCGTTCCACTGCGGCACGCAGTGGCTGAGGCCGGCCCTCGGGCGTCAACGCTAGTCGGCGGCCCTGGTCCACATG
>CAZIWQ010000185.1:1021-7119 GCA_964542355.1 uncultured Armatimonadia bacterium | reverse complement strand
GTGGCTGAGGCCGGCCCTCGGGCGTCAACGCTAGTCGGCGGCCCTGGTCCACATGCTGATCTTGAGGTCCTCGTTCTTGTACCACTTGGCATGCCCGTCGGCGAGCACGGCGTTGAAGCCGTCGTTGTGCCGCTTGGTTACGCCACGCACGTGGGTATAGCCGAAGCCCTCCTGCACCCAGAAGGTACTGGACGGGTCTGCGACCGAAGCCAGCGAACACTGGTGCATGCCGAGGGTGTAGTCGTACGGAGCGACCTCGCCGCGGTAGTAGTTCGTCCCATAGCTCAGGTTGTAGGCCGGCCCGACCAGGTTCGCCGCGTTCGCAGTCGAGCCACTCGGGCACTCGAAGAGCTGCCAGTTCTTGACATAGGGGTAGATATAGACCGGGAACCACGCCAAGACGCTGGTGCCGCTACCCATGCCGTAGTAGTACTGGTATCCAGGCATGGTCATCTCGTCGTAGTCCTGGGCGTACATCAGGGCCCCCACACCGATCTGCTTGAGGTTGGACAGGCAGCTCGTCTGCCTCGCCTTCTCGCGAGCCCTGGCGAACACTGGGAACAGGATCGCGGCGAGGATTGCGATGATGGCGATCACGACCAAGAGCTCGATGAGTGTAAAGCCACGTCTCACGCGCAATCACCCTTTCCTGAGTCTGGTAATGCTACGTGCATTCTACCACGGAACGGGGCTGGAGGAAACATCGGCCGTATGCGCCGTTACCTTCCGTTCGCTGCCGGGGGGAAGCGTCCTCCCCGCCCCGCACGGCAGGAGACCACCCCCGCGCACCGAACAAGAACGTGCGGGTCCGCCTCCGGCGCCACCTGGATGTCGACTCTGGCGCGAGCCACTGCCGGCCCTGCGCTGGCGCGGGAAGCTGAGCCCCAATCAGGCGCAAGGGGTGATCGGAGTGCAGAGCGTGAGGACACTAGTCCGTACGTCAGCCGCCGCGGCCACCTTACTCGTTGCCCTGGCCATCGCGCTGCTATTCCCTGGTTGCGGTGGCGGCGGGGGTGGGCCGGTGAACCGGACGGTCTCCGGCCAGATCAACACCGACCAGTTCGTCGTCCCCCAGGGCGAGACGTGGACAGTCACCGCCGACCTGACCGTGACGGCCAACTCCGTGGCAGTACATGGGCGCCTCCTCGCAGCCGGCGCCACGACCTCATCGGTTCGCCCCGCGAACGGGGCGACGCCCGGCATCAGCATCGCGCTGCAGTCGAGCGGGAACATCGACATCGACGGGCAAGTGGCCTGCGGGGACGGGCCGGCGGGTAGTGCCGGGGGTGACCTGGAACTGGTCTCGAGCCAGGGCAACATCACCATCGCCAGCACCGCAAACATCCGCTCCGGTAACGGTGGCGCGGGGGCCGCGGGCGCGCCACCCGGCCTCCCCGGCGGGCGTGGCGGCAACATCACCTTGCGCGTCACGAATGGGCAGTTGACCATTGACGCGCATGTCGGCGTGCTCCACTTAGGGAACGGTGGGGCTGGCGGGGCAATCACCGGGTCGGCTATCGCGGCCGCGGCGTACGGACAGATGGCCAACGCCGGGGGCAACTCCGGCGGCGTCAGCGTCGAGTGCGCGTCGCTCACCGGCCTGCCCGTGACCCTCGCCACGGGTGGCCAGTTCGCCTACACCGATAACCGCAATGGCTACATCACCGGCGGCCGCGGCGGCGACGCCGGGAGCTTCCCCGAGGTCGCGACCACCGGGACATCCGCCATCAGGCCACGGGCCACCGGGCACGACTGCGGGCCCACGACAGGCACCAACGGCGGCAGCGGTTGGCTCAACGGCGGCCTCGGCCAGACCGTCGCGGCCATCGGCGGCGACGGCACCGATGGCGGCGATGGCGGGAGCGCGACGTGCACCGGAGGTGTCGGTGGGGGTATCCACTCCGTGACGATCACCATCCCCGGATGGGGACAGAGCGTTGGCTGGTACGCGTTCCCGTGCTATGCCGGGCCGGGCGGACACGCGCTCGCGATCGGCGGCAACGGCGGATCAGCCACCGAAGGCGGCCAGTCGGGCGGCAAGGGCGGCGCCGCGACAGCGACCGGCGGCGCCGGCGGTGATGCGCCGGGCGGCGTGCTTGGTGTGGGCATGGGGTACGGTGGCAATGGTGGCACGGGCACCGCCCGCGGCGGCAACGGCGGGAACGGCGGCAGCAACTGCGGGACGCCGCCCGGCCCGGGAGGCGCGGGAGGCAACGGGGGCCACGCAACCGCGACCGGCGGCAACGGCGGGGGCGGCGACCAGGGCGGCAACGGCGGCAACGCGACCGCGACCGGGGGCAACGGCGGCAATGGCGGCGACGGTATGGGCCCCGGTGGTGGTGGCGGCGCAGGAGGCGCGGGCGCCAGTGCCGGCTCAGGGGGCGTGGGGCCCTTTGCCGACGGCGCTCCGGGGACGGCCAGCCAGAACCCGGGGGCCGTCGGCAACGCCGGTAGACAGTGCCCGGCTCCCGGAGCTTCACTTCGCCAGCCGGATCTCCCCCAGCCGCGCGGGCTCGCGGAAGTCCCCGTAGGTTGGTGACCAGGCCAGCGCGCGGACCTGGCGAGTCGCGCGGAGCGCATTGAAGTACAGCGTATCGCCGGGCCTGGCGCCACCGGACACGAGTTGCTGCAGCGGCAGCGCCATGAGCACCCGCCAGCGGTTCGGCACCGACACGTCGGAGCGCAGGGCTACGCCGCTGTCCCAGTCCTCACTCGACTCGCCATAGGCGAGGTCAAAGTGCACTCCGGCAGCGTTCAGGCCCATCTGCCGGTAGCGTGGGCCGCGCGCCCGCGCGAAGAATACCTCCCACTCATCCTCGTTCCAGACGGTCACGGGGTCGCCGAGCACCAGCTTGGCCGGGTCGATCCCCGCTTCCTCCAGCTCCAGATAGAGCCACTTGCCGTCGTGCGCGAGGCGGGCCTGCACCTGCCGGTCGGTCGCCCCGCCGCGCAGGTGGCTCCAGCCGCCCAGCACCGCCGCGGCCGCCCAGTTCGCCCGGCCAGGGTCCCCCTGTGCGTCGGGGATGCGGGGGATGTCGGCGCCGGGCAGTTGCGACCCGCGCAGGGCCTGCACCTTCACAAAGCTCGCGCGCCCCTCACACATCCATTGGTAGATCCCCTCCCGGAACAGTGCCACCCGCTGCGCATGAACCTCAGTGCCACTGCGTGCCAGCCGTCGCGCCCGGGAGAGCAGCCGCCCGTACTCGCGCATCCGCTCCGCAGTGCCCAGCGCCGTCCAGGCCTGCAGCTCAGTCTGGGCGACTCCGCTGCCCGGGTGATTGGCGGGGTCGGCGTAGGTCGCCTCCATCCGTTCGTACAGCTCCCGCATCAGCGCCGCCGCGGGGCCGTAGTAGCGCTCGAAGAACTCGGCGATCTCACGGTCCCCGTCCAGCGCCGGGTTGTCGGCCAGATGGTAGGTGAGGTAGAGCTCGAGCTGATCCATGAGCGGGCTGCGCTGGTTGTGGGCGAGATACGAGGGCTCGATGAAGAAGCCCTGGACGCCGCTCGCGTGGAACTGGGCGAACTGGCCGGCGATCTGATGCGCGAAGAACCCGGGGTAGGGTCGGAAGCCCTGCGAGGTGGCCCACAGGCTCGGATAGCAATAGTAGAGCCAGACGAACTTGGGCCGCGCCACCGACTCGCGCGTCCACGCCTGCAGGACGCGCTGGTTGTTACCGATGACCTCGCGGCTGTAGACCTGCCGGGTCTGCAGGCACAGCATGATGCTCACGTTCTTCTCCAGCGGCTCGCGCGTGGGCGGGTACACATAGCGGCTGTACGCCAGCGCGGCCAGCCACTTGTCCGGGTGCGTCTTTGCGACCCCGCGGGCCACCCGGTTGATGAAGCCGAAGACGTAGTCGCTGGCAGTATCGTTGGAGGTGAAGCTGTAGCCACGCGTCGGCTTCGCCAGAATCTGGGCCTGGCAGCGGTCACACCGACACCACGAAGCATTGTCCATGGGTACCAGGGCGTAGTAGTCTCCGGCGGCGACGGAACGCGGATACACCTTGCCGGTACTGAAGTACTCCCGAGCATCGGCGACCACCTGGTCGACAAACCCCGGGCTCGTGAAACACATCTGCGGGGGCTCACCCTTGTAGCCCTGTGCGAACCACTCCGGGTGCTCTTTGAGGAAGCGGCTGGGGAAGCCCTCGAACGAGTGGTTGGCATTGTAGCGAGACCCGCCCTGGCGCATGCGCCGCGCATAGAGCCGCGCGGAGCGCCGGTCCAGACTGGGAGCGCCAGCCTCACGGTCGACGGTATCGCCGATCAGGTCCGCGGGCAGTGCCTCGCTCCGATACACGTAGCGGTAGAGCATCGCCGGCCGCCGCCGAATATCCGAGCCCTCGACTGTGAAGCTCGCGCGCGCGGGGATCACCTCGCCCAGTTCGGTCGGTAGGTACCACCGCACCCCGCCGAAGCGCTCGAGGAAGTCGTAGACGGCGTACACCGTGCCCTGCTCGGCGAAGTCGTCGGGGAAGCTGTCGGGCTTCTGGTAGTCGACCACGCCCGGGTCGGCGGCGTCGCGGCCCATCAGCACGAGCGCTCCGGGGCGGAAGCCGATGAGGTACTCCTGCGGACCGAAGCTGTCGCTCGCGAGGCCCAGCGCGCGGGTGGCGGCACTCTCGCCGACCAGAATCGCGGGCGTGGGGAGCGGGGCGGCATCCGCCACCACTGGTACCGTGGCCCCGGTCATCTTGCTCAGGTGGTACTGCAGCTCAGCGGCGGCGAACTGTGCCGCCCGGGTCGGCTTCGCGGCCAATACGATGCCGCCCGTCGCCCGCCCGCCTGTGATCAGCGTCAGCCGCTCTCCCCATGCCACGCCCGCACCGGCCCCCACCCATGCTGTCAACAGGACCGTGAGTACCGCAAGTGATGCGCGCAACGAAACTCCCTCCCGAGAAGCAGAGCGCTGATGGTCCGCCGCCATTGGTGGCCAGTTCGCCGCGGGAGGCCTGCCACCTCCCGGCCCGCGTGTCCGGTGTCACCACAGGGAAGCCGCCACCCTCGACCGAGCCCGTCGCAAACGTCGTGTTGGCGCGGCTTCCAGCCGCGCCGGTAGCACATGCCCAGTGGCCCTTTGTAGGAGCGGCTTCCAGCCGCGATGGGTGTGGCGACGCACGCAGGGCCAATCGCGGCGCACTGGGTGCGGATTGCCGCGGCCGCGACGGTGGCGACGAACGGCGCGTACTCGACTTCCGCGACGGGCTCGACCGAGGGTGGCGCCTGGAGGAGCGGCCAAGAGGCCGTGCTGAGGCCGCGATGCTAGCGCTCGGGCTTGTACGGGATGTCGCTCACCAGCACGTCACAGTAGTTGTTCTGCTTCGGTGAGGTGAAGACTGTGCTCGGCGCCGGCCCACCAAATGTGCCGCGACGCAGGAAGGGGGTGCCGCTGGTGAACCAGAACGTGGAAGTCCGGGGGACACATAAGCCCAGAATGGGGCCGCTGTCGCTGTAGCGCACAACCGGCGGCGCACCTCCCAGTGGACACTCCCAGATCTTGGCGTTGGTCGTGTTGCCGCTGGCGATGAACAAGCGGCCCGGGGCGTTGAAGGCGAAGTGGCCCGCCCAGAACCCGCCAACCTTGGCAAGCTCGACCGTGTAGTAGAGGACGGGGACCATTCCGGGTCCGAGGCGGTAGATCTTCCCATCGGCCGTAGCACCCGTCGACTCGCTGAAGTAGAGCGCTCCGCCGGGGCCAAAGCCCACCTCGCGGACGTAGGTCGCATGGGTGTAGATCGGGACGTCCCCCACGCGGAAGATCTGCTTCTCATTGACTGCATTGCAGTAGTAGAGTCGGGTCGGGCGGGCCGCAGTCATCGCGGTCGTCGTCGGCGTCTCAACCGAGGGACCAATCGCGAAGCTCGTGAGGTTGTTGTGGGCGGGCCGGGCGTACACCAGGGACTCCATGGCAACGTTGATCCGCAGGACCGGGCCGGGGCTGAGGTTGCGGGTGGCGAGGTAGGTGTCCGCGGCGGTTGCCGAGGACTGCACCAGCACCGCACCGACCATCACCAACACCCCGAGCGTCACTACGCCCAATGTCTGTGCTCGAGCTTTCATCTGTGCCAGCTCCTTGCATTTCGCGATCTACCGCG
>CAZIWQ010000185.1:0-1011 GCA_964542355.1 uncultured Armatimonadia bacterium | reverse complement strand
AGACGACTCGTGCGGAGGGAGAGAGCGGGCCGACAAGGCCACTTCCGGGGCAGGCCGCTCCTCTACGGCGTGAAGTTCGACCCGTCGGCGGCGAAGCTGCCCAGCCACTTCCCGTGGCCATCCACAAAGAAGGCGTTCATGCCGCCGTTGTGGGGCTGCAGGTCGGGACGGGCATTGAGGTTGGCGGCGACCACGGTCGAAGCGACGCCAACGTAGTACCCGTCCGACAGCCCCCCGATCGTGGCGAGACACTTCTCCTCGAACCCGTAGATGGTCTCTGACGGGCGCGTGATGGTGGCCAGGTTACAGCCGGCGGCACCGCCGCCCCACTTGGTCGTGTAGCTCTCGGTGGGAAGCAGGATCGCCTTCTGCAGCCCGCCGGCAGCATTGCGGCCGTCGGTGTAGTGGCTGGTGTCTGACCAGGACGGACAGACGCACAACTGGGCGTTTTTGACGTACGGCTGGCACAGTTGCATCCAACTGACCAGCCAGTCGGTATTGCCGGCAGGATAGATCTCGTAGACGTACCCGGGCGTCAGGATCTCATCGTAGTCCTGAGCGTACATGAGCACACCCAGCCCCAACTGCTTGAGGTTGCTCAGACAGCTCGTCTGTCTCGCCTTCTCCCGCGCCCTGGCGAAGACGGGAAACAGGATCGCAGCCAGGATGGCGATGATGGCAATGACAACGAGCAACTCGATCAGCGTGAAACCACGACGCATGCGAATGGCTCCCTTCAGAGGTTTGTGCGACCTATTACCATCGTACCACCCCACGGCCCCTCGCCAAACGCGCCAGGCATGCAGGCACAGGCCTTCGCCGTTCGCGCCGGCAATCGCGCCGGGGCGCCCCCCGGGACGGCTCCGCCTGCTAGCGTGCGGCTCGGCTCGGGGCAACGGCGGGCCGAGCGAGGGCTGCCCACGACCCGCGCTGGCCGTGGTGCCCCGCTCCGCTGAGCGGCGCGCGGTGGTCGGAGCCGTACCGTCCGCAGGACGATCGGCCCCGCGCAGC
>CAZIWQ010000184.1:0-9284 GCA_964542355.1 uncultured Armatimonadia bacterium | reverse complement strand
CCCGGCCGAAGAGCGTGCCATCGTCGAGCCGTTACTAGGGGTGCCCGCGAAGAAGAAGTGCTGAGGTCAGGGCGTCGTTGTGTCGCGTAAGGGTCTGCCCTCAGTCGGGCGGTTCTCGGCCGTCGCAGATGCTTCGCTGGCGGATCGCTGCGCGATCCTGGCTCAGCATGACAGACGGGCCGCTGCGCGGTCCTGGCCCAGCATGACAGGCGGCTCGCGTCTGCGGCTGCACTGCCAGGCAGATGCGGCTGGCCGGCTGTCTCGTCGATCTGTGGTGGTCGCGGCAGTCGGTGGGGGAACACTATTGCGCCGGGCATGGTGGCGGAGCCACCATGCCCGGCGCGGGAACGACTTCATCGCAGGGCATCGGGGGTAGCACTCCCCCCTCGTGCCCCGCGAGAGCCAGACGGTGATGCGAACCGGACGATGCCGGTCCGCTACACTACCGCGAGCGGCCGCGGGGGGCGGCGCCATGGGACGAGCCACCGCGCACCGGCCAGCGACCGGGACGCGGGGGACCGCCGGCGCGCGAGCTGAACGAGGTCGGCGTGCTGGCGGCGCGCCCGCCGCGCCCCCCACCCGTCGCCGACAGCGATGGCACCCCGTACTCGAACCCCTCGATCTTGCGCACCGCGATCGGCTCACCCAGGGCGCGCTCGATGTCGCGGACCGTGTCGCGGTCGTCGACCGTCACGAGTGTCAGCGCTTCGCCGTTACGCTCGGCACGGCCGGTGCGGCCGATGCGATGGATGTAGGCATCCGCCGTGTCGGGGATGTCGTAGTTGATGACATGCGAGATCGAGGCCACGTCAAGGCCGCGTGCGGCGATGTCGGTGGCCACCAGGAGCTGGTAGCGTCCGGAGCGGAACCCGTCGAGCGCCTTCTGGCGCTGGCTCTGCGTCCGGTTGGAGTGTAGGACCGCGGCGCGGTGGCCACAGCGCTCGATCTGCTCGGCCACGCGGTCGGCGCGGTGCTTGGTGCGAGTGAAGATCAACACCGAGTCCGTATCGGTCTGCTCGAGCAGCTTGAGCAAGAGCTCGGTCTTCTGCGTGTGGGCCACCGGGCACAGGGTGTGCTCGACGGTCTCTGCCGGGGCAGAGAGGCCCATCTCAATCCGCTGGGGGTTGCGCAGGATCTCGGCGGCGAGCCGGCCCAGCTCGGGGGCGAACGTCGCCGAGTAGAGCATCGTCTGGCGCTCGCGCGGGAGCTTGGCGATGATGCGTCTCACATCCGGGATGAAGCCCATGTCCAGCATGCGGTCGGCCTCGTCCAGGACGAGTACCTCCACGCCGCCGAGCTTGGTGTTGCCGCGCGCCATGTGGTCGAGCAGGCGCCCCGGGCATGCCACGATGATGTCGGTGCCCCGGGCCAGTGCGTTCTCCTGGGGGCCCATGCCGACGCCACCGTACACCGTTGCCGAGCGGAGCTTGGTGAACCGGCCGAGCTCGCGGATCGCTTCGTGAATCTGCTCGGCCAGCTCGCGGGTCGGTGTGACGATCAGGGCCCGGGTGCCACGCTCGCGCCTCGCGGGGGTGGTGAGCAGCTTCTGCAGAATGGGCAGCACGAACGCCGCCGTCTTGCCGGTGCCGGTCTGGGCGGTGCCGACGATATCACGGCCCTCCAGGCCCGGGGGGATCGCCGCCTCTTGAATCGGGTACGTCTCGGTGTAACCCGCTTCTTCTACTGCGCGCTGCAGGCGGTCGTCCAACTTGAAACTACGGAATTGCATAGTGCCTCTTTCTGTTCGCCAGCTATCGAGAGAGTTGATGCCACCTGCCACGGCGTAGCTGGTGCGGATGCGCTGGAGACCATGCCGAGACCCTGGCCCTGCGGCCGTGAGCTCCCCGCGCAGGGCGCGGGTAGGCTCAGGCGGCAAGCGCACTGACGGGCAGTGCAGGGCCGTCGGCAGGTTTCCCGGATGGCTTGCACGCAAGTGTGCAGGCTCGGAGTGGTGTCACATCTGACCGTATCCACGGGGGAGCAGGCTTCCGCCGGCCCGGTAACGGGCACGGTGCAGCCGCCCCTCGACGAGTGGGGTCGTGTGCGACAGGTCTCCGGCGCATGCCGGGAGTGGCTTAGCACTCTTCGAGTAGGGTTCGGGAGACTGTCCGATCGGCTTGGAGAAGACGGCGCACGGGGACTCAATGCGGGGCAGAGACGTCCATGCCAGTGCCAAATCTTGCTGAACAGCGTACTCAAGAATGCTATAGGGGGAACTGTGTTTCTCCGTTCCCTTTCCAACAGTATACCCTATCGGGCCGGACTTGGCAAGAGCCGGGTGCGAGATGGGGGCGAGGTCGCCGCGCGCGGTACCCGCGGAGGGGCCGGGTCCCGCAGAGCAGGACAGTCCGCCGCGTAGGTCGAGCGTCCCGCTCGACACACCTCCCCGCCGACCGGGACGGTCGGCCTACGCGACGAACTCACGGGCCGGAAGTTGCGGCCGCATACGGCTGCGGGTCCCGCCCTGCGGGCCTCGCGCTCCCCCCAGCGACACCGGCACAACGGCTGCGGGCGGGACGCCCGCGCTCCCAGGAACGGCTCGCTCCAGGGGGAATGCCGACAACCCAACGCCCCCCGCGGTTTCCACATCCCACGCCGTCCTACTGCGGTTCGTAGGTGTCGGAGCCGCTGGGCGGGAGATGTACCAGCCACACGTTGCGGTACTTGAGCAGGTCGCCGTGGTCCTGCAGCAGCAGCGGGCCGGGAGTGCCCTCGCCGGTGCCAATGGACCCGCCCGTGGGGCCCGGAAGCTGGACGTTGTTATGGATCGGGATACCGTTGTGCAGCACCGTCATCCGCACGGGCTCGACCACCTGGCTGGCCTCGCCGAGGCGCGCGGCACGGAAGAAGATGTCATAGCTCTGCCAGCGGAGGGCCGGCAGGCAGGCGTTGACCAGCGGCGCGAACTGGTTGTAGATGGCACCACAGTCGCCCAGGCCGGGGATCTTGAACCCGTACGAGTCCAGCACCTGGATCTCATAACGCCCCTGCAGGTACACCCCGCTGTTGGCCTTCGCCTGCCCGGTGGCCTCGGGCATGTCCGGGCACATGAACTCGACGTGCACCCACGCGTCCAGGAACTGCTCGTCACTGAGGATGTCGCCGGTGCGCGGGACTACGCACAGGACGCCGTCTTCTACCCGCCAGCCGGCGGGGGCACCGTCGCGCGTGTGCCAGTTGCTCACGTCCTGGCCGTTGAACAGCATCACGGCATTGTACGGAGGGGTTTGCATCGTGTCCGCTCCTCTCGGTCTGCGGCTGGTTCTCGGGCGGTCTGGCTGCGGTTTCGTCAGCGGCGCGCCCATGACCTGCAGGGAGGACCCCGTCTCCCTCCGGCGGAATACCTATCGTGCCTGCAGGGGCAGGCGCAAGCGAGCGATCACCATCGGTTTCGGGGAGGCCCGGATGCGGATCCTGACGGTGGCTGGCTGGCTGCTCGTGCTGGTTGCGCCGTGCCTGGCGGCGGAAGACCTGCTGTCAGACCTGCGTGCCGAGGTGGCCGCCGCGACGGCCACCGCCACTCTCAAGTCCTCCACCCAGCCTCGTGGCGACGGCGGGGCGCTGTACGTCTCGCACAACCTCCGCCTCGCGGGCGCGGAGGCCACCTATGAGCTGGCCTACAAGAGCTTCCTGCCCCCCAACGACTCCCGCAATCAGCGCGAGCTCAACGACTGGGCCGGTGGACTGGGGATGGTCCAGCCCTCCGACAAGGGCTGGTACACCAATGGGTTCGTGATGGTGACGCTGGCCGACCCCGTTGGGTCCGTCGGCACCGCCGACCATTGCGCCCGGGTGCGCATCCCCACCGCCACCGGCAAGCTGGTGGACGGTGAGTTCGCCTGGCAACTGGCGACCGGCGAGGTGACCCTGCGCTTCTTCCTGCTGGCGGCGCGCCCGGAGCTGTTCCTGCTAGTCACCACCGCCCGGCCGCGCTCCCCCGAGGCCCACCTCGAGATCACCTTCCAGTGCTACCCCGGCGGCTTCGTCTCCCCGTTCGACCGCTGGGTCCATACGGCCCGGCAGGCGGTGCAGCACGCGGGCCCCACCAAGGTCGACGTCACGCTCGACCCCGCGCAGGAGCGCTGGATGGTGCTTGCCGACCACTATGCCGGGGTGACGCCGCGCCCCATGGGGCCCTGTTCGGTGGCGACCGAAGCGGCCGGCGTGGTCCGCGCGGGTGCCCGGATCGACAGCAACTACTCGGTCCGTCCGAGCTACGTGCTCGCGCCGGGTCGCACCGAGGCCCTGTTCGCCATCCGCGAGTTCACTCCGATGTCGTGGCAAAGCGCGGTGCAGGAAGTGGCCGCCACCAGTGACGAGGCCCTCGCCGCGGCCCGGCAGGCCCTCGCCTCACCACCCCGGTAGGAGGTCTCCCATGCGCCACCTGATCCTGGCATGCCTGCTCGTCTGGTGTGTGTGCGTCGCGGCCGAGGAGGTGACGGCGCCCCCGTTCACACCCTCCCCGGTGATTGAGTGGGGCCGCCCGCTCACCGGTGGGCCGATCCGGGCCCTGTTCCTGCTTCAGAGCGCGAAACAGGAAGCCCTCGAGCTGATGCGACGCGTCGACATTCAGGGCGAGGCGCTGGCGTCATCGCGCAGCGGCAAGTACGGCTTCGCCACGACGGAGGCCAGCATCGCCCGCCGCAAGCTCGCTGGCGAGCCGGTGGATGTCGTCGTCGTGGGCGGCATCTACTGGAAGAGCATTCCCGCCACCCTCCGGCTGGCGATCCTCGAGAAGGTCCGGCAGGGGATGGGGCTGCTCTACGTGGACGCTCCCAAGATGGGCATGGACACCACGCTGCCGAAGCTGATGGCCGCGGACCCGGCGCCTGAGGCGGTCGCCGCGGTGACGACCGGCATCCCGCTTCCCCTGCTGCCGCTCGTCACGATCGATCCGGAGCGCAACGGCTACACAATCTACCCGGATGCCGGGCACCCCGCGCCGACGCCCGAGCAACTGGTCACGGGTGCCCGCTTCGGGAAGGGCCGCATCTGCCTGCTCCACTATTCCGTCGGCCAGAGCAATGTCGTCTACCTGTACTCCCTGACACCGGCGCTGCGCCGGCAGGACATGCCATTCGTGCGCGAATACCCGTACTGGGAATACTGCCACTCGCTGCTGGGTAAGGCAGTGCGCTGGTGCGCGGGACGTGACCCCGACGTGAGCCTGGCAGTGGAGGCGACGGGCAGTGCGAACCCGGCCGGCCCGCTGGCCACTGTGACGCTTGCCGGCGCCCGGACCGCCGGGCCGGTGGAGGTCGAAGCGGTCGTGCGCGATCACACCCATGCGGTGTGCGCGGTCGTGAAGTCGCAACTGGCCGTCGTGCCCGCGACACCGACGATAGTGGCGGTGACCGTGCCAGCCGCGAAGCGGCCGCCCGGCGGGCTGTACTTCGTCGACGTGTGGGCACGCCGCGACGGCAAGGTGGTCGACTGGGCGACGGGGACGGGCGAGCTCCCGGCCTCCGCACGCCTGTCCGTGCGCCTCGACCGCGAGCGCTACACCGCCGAGCAGCCGGTGCGGGCGACCGTGGAGGTGACCGGCGCGGCCGCAGAGGCGCGCGTGGCCCTGACGCTGACCGGCACTGATGGCCGGCTGCTCGCGCGGCAGGAGCTGCCGGCGCGACCGGAGGTCATTGCCAGCTTCAGCCTGGCCGGTGCCCAGACGCTGGTGAGCTACCTGGACGCCCGGCTGCTGGAGGGCGCGAGCGTCGTGTGGCGCGAGAGGGTGCCGGTGTTCCTCGCCCCCGGGCCGCCGCGGGAGTTCTTCGCCTACTCCTGGATGCAGGGCGAGACGTACTATGCCCGCGACTACCTGCGCCGCATCCGGGATCAGGCCGTCGATGCGGTGCTCGCCGCCGGGGGGGCGGCTACGTACTTCGCACAGGGCGGTCGGATGGCGGCGGAGATGAACCTGCGGCTGGTCCCCACCAACGTGGTCGACACCCGCAACGCTGTCGAGCCGGGGACCCAGAACCTGAAGCGACCGCTGACCGACCCGCGGGTGCTGGCCGCGGAGGACAAGAGCCTGCGGGCGTACCTGCCGCATGTCGTGCCCCTGCAGCCGCTCGGCTACTCGCTGATGGACGAATGGGTGCTGGGGTCGTCGCAGGCGCCGACCGACTACTCCGCCTCGGCCCTCACCGCCTTCCGTCAGTGGCTGCCCGGCAAGTACCGCGATGTGGCGGCACTGAACGCCGAATGGGGCACGAGCTTCGCCACCTGGGAAGACGTCCGGCCGCAGCAGGTCGAGGAGATCCGCAAGGGCATCCCCGCCGGGCCGACTGACTGGTCGAAGCTCAACCTGGCACCCTTCGTCGACTATCGGCTGTTCATGGATACGGTGGGCCCTGCCGCCTTCAGCCATTTCGCGGCGACCATCCGGGAGCTGGACCCGGGGGCGAAGGTGGGCCTGTGCGGCACCGAGTCGAACTCCACCTGGTTCGGCCACGACTGGTATGCGCTGGCCCGAGCGCTGGACTTCATCTGTGGGTACGGTGACGCCTCCCCGCTCCCCAACATCGCGAGCTTCCGCGGCCTGCAGCGCGAATTGCAGCGCTCGTTCCGCCAGCCCGGGAGCCTGCTCTCCTGTTGGGTCGGCTACAGCGAGAGTGCCTTCTATCGTGACCAGGCCCTCAAGCTCCTGCTCCACGACAGCCAGGGGATCGCGTACTTCTCCGGCGAGCCGGTGGCCTACCAGGACTTCCCGTACCTCGACTATGACTTCACACTCAGCCATCGCGCGCTGATCTCCGGTGCCGGGGTCCGCGAGCTACGCCAGGGGCTGGATCAACTGATCTGGAGCAGCCGGCGCGACAACAGCGGCATTGCCATTCTGATGTCGCAGCCCAGCCTCCACGCCGCCAGCGCACTAGGACAGGAGGGGCGGTGGGGGGACGCCTGCGTAACTCTCACCCGGGTGGTGGAGGATGCCGGCTTCCAGTACGACTTCATCTCTGCGGAGCAGCTCGCCGCGCGCCTCCCGCAGCAGCGGGGCTATCGGGCGCTCTTGCTCCCGGGGGCCACCAGCCTCTCCGACGATGAGTTGGCCGCCATCCGCGACTTTGCGACCGGCGGCCGCACGGTGCTGTACGACCGCAGCCCGGGCGTGCTCGACGAGCATGGCAAGTCGCGGCCGCAGGCCCCGACGTTCACCGGCAGTCAGGTGGTGGCGCTCACAGGGATAGGTGCGGATCGAGGCGCGAACGTCGCCCTGCTCAAGCCACTGCTGGCCGCCGCCGGCTTGCAGCCGCCCGTCACCGTCACGCACGACGCCAAGGCCTTCCTGCCCACCGAGACGGTCGTCTATCACAATGGCGAGCAGACGCTGGTGAGCCTCCAGACCGACATGCTTGAGTGGCGCCAGCCGACCCCGACGGCGACCATCGCGCTTCCCCGCGAGGCCTTCGTCTATGATGTGCGGGAGGGCAAGTTCCTGGGGCGTACGCAACAGGTGACAGCGACTCTCGATCCGATGCACATCCTGCTGTACGCGCTCTTGCCCTCTGAGGTGCGGGCGGTGACTGTGGCGCCCGCAGTCCCGGCAGTGAAGCCGGGAGGCAGCGTGCCCGTGCGACTTGCCGTGGAGACGGCGGGCGCCCCCTCCGGCACCCACTTCCTGCGCGTGACCCTCGCCGGCCCGGACGGCCAGGAGCGGCCGGGCTTTGCCCGCACCGTCAAGGCCGGGAAGGGAACCGCGGAGACAGAGCTGCTGTTCGCGTTGAGCGACCCGCCGGGGCGCTGGACGATCACCGCCCGCGATGCCGCGACCGGAGTCCGGGGGACGGCGACGGTGGAGGTGCAGCCATGAAGGCGTGCCGGGGCGTGAACGTCTCGCTCATGGCCCTCCTGCTCTTGCCCACTAGCCTCGCGTGGTCGGCGGAGGACTTGCTCGTTGACCTGCGCGGGGAGGCGCAGAAGGAGGTGGCGCAGGCGGCGCGGCTGGCCACCAAGACCGCCACCATCGCCGGGACAGGGGAGGCCGCGCACCGCCAGGTGCCCCAGACCACGATCGCCCTGGCGACGGGCGAGGCCACCTACGAGCTGCAGTACACCTGCGCCGTCGACGAGCAGGGGCACCGGGCCGCGATGGGCCAGACGCTGTCTGAGCTCGGAATGTCGGGGCCGTCACCGGCGAACTGGTATCAGGGCGGGTTCATCGATGTGCTGGTAGACGGAACCGGGCTGGAGCATTTCGCCGCGGCAATCGAGTCTTGCATGCTGCCGCCGGGGCAGGCGGGGGTGAGGTTTGCCTGGCCTCATCCGCGAGGCACGATCACGCTGGAGTGTCGCGTGTATGCCTTCGACCCCGTGCTCTATCTGGTCGTGGACCTGCCGGAGGCCGGAGAGCGCGAGGTCAAGCTGCTGTGCTACCCCAACTCCTTCCAGCTTCCGCGTGACCGCTGGATCACGACGCCGGAGCGCGACATCCACCACTACGACAGCCTCCACGAGACACTGCCGCCGGGGGAGCGGCAGTGGGTCCTGTACTCCGACCGGGCCGCGGACATGGTAGCCGCGCCGCGCACCGGCCCGAGCGCGGTGGTGTTGCTGCCTGACCAATGGGCCCGGGCGGAGGTGGCGATGGGGATGCCGGAGCGGCCCGACTGGCCGGCGGTGCAGAACTACGGGGTCATGACCTCGCTGTGCCCGCTCGCGGGCCAGAAGCGAGTGGCGTTTGCGCTCGTGGACTTCCTGCCGATGACATGGACGCAGGCCCGCGCGTTCCTCCAGGCCCAGAGCTCGGCCATCCAGTCCCGCCTCCGCGACCTCCTGGCTACTGGTGTAGCGCCGTAGCCGAGTGCCATGGGGGCGTGGTCGACTAGACGGGCGTCATCGGATTGGGGGGGCACCGTCCCGTGTCGCGTAGGTCGCGCGTCGCGACGGTGTCGTTGCCGTGCCGTTGTAGCCCCGTCGGGGCTACAGAGGCCACAGCGGCTGCCGTGCCGTCACGTGCGGAGCACGTCCGGCACCGCGAAGCGGGGTCATCTAGCCCCGGGGCTTGCCCCGGGGGATCTGGGCCGTAGAGAAGTCCTGCGTCCGCGAGGACGCTCTGACGTACCCTTCGACGCATACCCCGGGCGACCCGATGCGACCCCACCTGCTGCGCGAGCCCGGCGGCTGCCGCGACGGCCAAGAGCGTCCTCACGGACGCGACGTCGGTGGGTGCGTCGGAGTCCCCGGGGCAAGCCCCGGGGCTAAGTGGCGTGCGCTCCGGGGAGCGCACGCCGACCGCCCTGCGGGCGGCTACTGGCGTAGCGCGGGAGCCGAATTCTATGCGAGCG
>CAZIWQ010000183.1:2169-9295 GCA_964542355.1 uncultured Armatimonadia bacterium | reverse complement strand
CTCCTTGTTGCTCGTCCCCGGCCCCCCCCCCGCGGGGGCGGGCCCCACGACGGCAGACAAGCAAGAGAGGAGCAAAGGGATCGGTCCGACCGATGCTAGCCGTGCAGTCTCTCTCACCTGCCGGACAAGCCGGCAGGGGTCGTCGCGGAACGTGTGTGTCGACGGTCCATGGCGTTCCCACACCCCCGCATCCCTACCGGATCTTGAGCAGGCTGACCTCGAACACCAGGATCGCGTTCGGTGGGATCGGGCCGCCCGGCGTGCCGCCCGCGCCGTAGGCGAGATCGGGCGGGAGGATGATCTTCCTCCGCTCGCCGACCCGCATGTCCAGCAACGCCTCGTCCCAGCCCTTGATCACCTGACCGGTGCCAACCTTGAACTCGAACCCGCCGCCGTGGTCTTTGGAGCTATCGAACTTCGTCCCGTCGAGCAACCAGCCCGTGTACTCGGCAACGATGCTGTCGCCGGGCTTCGGCTTGTCGCCCTTGCCCTCCGCCAACACGATGTACTTCAGCCCGGAGGCTGTGGTCGTGATCTGCTTGCCCTCTTCTCCGTCCAGTGTGATGCTCAGGGTCTTGGCTCCTTCTCGGATTTGCTGCGCGGTCGGCAGCGGCTCGGAAGCCGGGTAGCCGACGCTGAGGTCGCGGAGGCAGACGCGGTTGTCGGGTACCTCGATCGGGTCGGTCATGTGGACGACGCGATCCCTCAGCTCCACGACCAGCCGGGTGAACCGGATCGGGTAGTCCACAACGCCATCGCCGCCGGTGCATGTCCACTCGGACTGGGGTGGGCCGTAGAAGCCGCTCTCGTACTTGAACGGCAGGGGCTCGGACAGGTAGTTCCAGCCATCGAAGTTGATGAAGGTGCGGCAACGCCAATCGCCGACGCTCCAGCCGCCACACGGGGCGCCGATGCTGAAGAACTTCTCCGCCCGGGCGTCCTCGAACTCCCAGAACACCCGCCCCCAGCACGAGTTGCCCTTCACCCACACCCCGACGGAGTTGGGGCGGCCCGGGATAGCGCGGCTCGCGGTCGGCTGCAGCGTCACATAGCGGGCTACCGGCCAGGGGACCTCGGGCTGGGGCTGCAGGGCAAGCTGGAGGACCTGGCGGCGGCCCTCGGCCACGGCCTCGCACGCGACCTTGCCCACCTGGCGGGGGAAGTCAAAGTGGGCCTTGTCAAGCTGCGGGTCCGGGGTGCTCACCGGCTGCCAGGCGGAGAGCGAGTCCAGCGGGTCGACGATCGCGGTCCGTGCCGGTGGGGCCTCACACCGCGTGGGGCCGCCACTAAGCCCGGTCAGCGGCACCGGCGTCGCCAGATAGCCCACCGAGGCCGAAACCGGAATGCTCGCGCCCCCCTGCACGGTGGTGACGGTTCCCGCATTGCCGTTCATGTCGGTGAGGGTGAAGCTGGTGTCGCGGGCGAAGGTGAGCTTCACCTCGCGCTCGCCGCGCGGCAGCCAGAGCGCGTAGACCAGCCTCGCGCCCTGCTTGAACTCCAGCGCATGCAGGCTCGGGGAGCCGGTGGGGAGCGCGCGCTGGAACTCGGCCCGGTCGAGCTCCCGGGTCAGTGTCGCCAGTGCCACGTAGCTGAGCTTGGGGTTCAGCAGGGGGTAGCGCTGGCACAGGCCGGTGGAGCCCCAGCGGCTGTAGTAGTAGGCATCGCCGCAGTCGTGCAACAGCGCGGGGTTGATGTTCGGCATGCGATAGGCCAGGCCCTGCAGGACATCGCGGCTGTAGAGCTGCGCCTGCTCCACCTCGGAGAGGTTGCCCGGGTTGGTGCCGCGCCCCCGCCACTCATAGCATGTCGTGACCGGGATATCGTACTTGTACCGCTTCGCGTACTCACGCATCCAGAACACCGACTTGAAGGCCATCGGGGGAGCCTCGGGCATGATCTGCTGGCCCAGGTCCTCGTCACCGAGGGCGTCGAGGTACTCGCGCGGATAGCCCTGTCGCATGAACTCCACAGCGAACGGGAGGCTGCCGTTGCCCAGGATCAGCTTGATATTGGGGTACTTCGCGCGCACGGCTTTGCTGTAGGCGACGGCCTTGTCCCACAGCTCGCGGAACTTCTTCTCCTGTTCGGGGGTGAGCTTCGGGGGCTCCTTGCCGAGAAACTCCGGCGGGAACTGGATCCCCTCGCCAAAGCCGGACTCATGGAAGATCAGCGCCCAACCGATGCCGGGGTCGACCTTGACCATCTCGTCGAGCATCTCAACGGCCTTCTCGCCACGACGGACGAAGTCAGGGTACATGCTCAAGCTCAAACCGAACCTGGCGAGCTCCTCTCCCTCGCCGGGGCGCAGACGACTGGGGCAGACATGGCGGTACCCGAGCCGCTGGAGCAGGGGCGCCATCGTGGCAATGTCATCCGTGCCCACGTGGCTCTTGCGGAACCACCAGATGCCGAAGGGGGACTCGGCGCCGGCCTTGCGGGTGTCGGGGGGGAGGATGGCGAAGCTGGTCGGCGCTTCCCACACCGGGTGCCCGTCTGCCGCCGCCAGCAGGAAGCTGGCCCGGAACCATCCCAGGCGGGGCTGAGTGAGGTCGATCGGCACATTGAACGGCTTGCTCGCGTCCGGCAGCGGAACCGTCACCTCGCGCTCGCCCGTGCTCGACTCCCCATAGCAGTTGGTGATGCGCCAGGACAGCTTGCCGGCAAAGGGAGCGCCGCTCTGGTTCTCCATCGCCAGATCCACCCGTGGGGGATCCGCCGCGTAGAACACGTTGCCGACGTGCTCCGAGCGGAGGCGGACCTTCACCGGAGCGCGCTCGAGAGTGAGGCCATAGACGTGGACGCCGCTGGGCTTGCCGACCGGTTTGATGGAGTAGGCCCCGTGGTTGGCGGTCTCGATCGGATGCAGCTCCCTGGTCAGCTCCAGGTCCAGGCACTGGGTGGAGCGACCGATGTACAGGCCCTGCTCGTCGAGCACATCCTGGATCTGTCCGCTACGGAGGGGCACCGCCACCTGGAGCAGGGGTACGGTCCGCTCACCACCAGGCAGAGCGACCTTCACGACGCCGACCTGGCGGCAGCCGTGCGGCCACTTGCCCTCGTGCTGCTCGAGCCGGATCGAGCTATCGGCGATCCCGGACCCGCGCCCCCCGGAGTCGTAGTAGTCCTTGAGAAAGCGGGTCAGGCGGAGGGTGAGCACCGGTGTGGTAGCCGGATCGGGGTCGACGGTGCACAACAGATGGGCCGTCATGTAGTCATCGGTCGGGACGGCAAGCACGATGTCCTCCGGGCGGTTGTCGAAGGCGCTGCGGGTGTAGTAGTTGTCGGTATACTCCTCCGGGCCCTTGGCCTCTGACAGCCAGCGGGAGACCCCGACATCGATGCGGTCTTCGTCCGTCCCGAGCTCGAACGGCACGTCTCCGCCCGGTGCCGCCGGCATCTCGTCCAGGGTCATGGCACCAGGGCGCCGATAGCCGTGCAGCCCGACCGCAACGTAGCTCGCAGAGTAGGCGAGGGGGGCGGTCGTGCCGCCCTGCACGGCATTCCCGGGCGAGAGTGTCAGCGTCAGCGGCCCCGGAGCCGTCACCGGCGCACCCCCGACGCAGCGGTCGTCCACCCATAGGCGCAGGCGTTGTCCGCGCGTCTCGAGCTTCAGCGCCAACTCGTGGCTGGAGGCCGGCGGCCAGTCGCGCCAGGCGGCGAGCAGCTCCTTGCGATCATCCTTCTCGTACCAGTGCGGGTGGGGACGCACATAGTAGCGGTCGTTGAACAGTTGGGTCCCCGGCATCGTGAGCACGATCTGGATGCACGAATCGGGGAGCGGGATGATCTCCTTGCCGATGATGCCGACGCGGTACTCGTCATCCTGGGCAGACAGGGTCAGGTCCAGCGACTTGCCCTCCCCGGTGGTGACCCGGAGGGAGGCCGGCTGCTTGAGGCCGCCGAGGCGCAGCCCCAGCCGCAGCATGCTGTTGTCGGCCAGGGAGGTGGTGAGCACGGTGCGCTCGCGCGCGACCGACCAGCCGTCGACCTCCTCGGTCTTGCCGGTGGCCTTCCAGCCTTCCGGCAGCGCGGCGGCGGCAACCGCGCAGCTCAGTACAGTCAAGACTAGCATTGGGCGAAGGTGCATGGTGTCGCTCCCCGAGAGGTGAGTAGTGCTTGCGGCCTGCGCCATCTTCCGCACGCAGGGCCCGGTTCCCTCTGCGGGGGAGCATGAGGAGGGGCCGGACACAAGACCGCACCGTGTGCGGTCGCAGTTTCCGGCCCGTGCCTCGCAGATACCTTCGAGGCGGCGGATACGAGAGGCGTTCAGACGCAAGCCCGTCGCTCCCGACAGGGAGGTCCCACCGGACGGCCGCGGAACTCTGAGGGCACTTGACCCGACCGCAACCTACGGGAGGGTTCGATGAAGAACATGCATCGCTGGGAAGAGCTATTGCCGGAGGAGTTCTACGAGGAGTTCGAGCGTACCCCTCTCGCCTACTGGGCGTGTGGGGCGATGGAGGAGCATGGCCTGCACAACCCGCTCGGGACCGACTACCTGCCGTGCGACGAGATGTGCCTCCGAGCGGCCGAAGTCACCGGCGGCATCGTCTTCCCGCCGCTCCCGCTTGCCCCTGCCGGCGTCCCCGGCCTGTCGCGCGAGGAGCTCCGCGCGGGCGACCGGCCGCTCTTCCCACCCAGCCTGTGGGTCAGTCGCGAAGCATGCGAGCTCGTCTACACGGAGCTGCTCGAGTCGATGGCCGACATGGGCTTTCGGGCGTGCGTGGCGCTGGGAGGGCACTGGCCGGCGGACCTCCTGCTGCAAGACATCTGCCAACGCCGGGAGGGGCGTATCGGGGGGATGGCGTTCTGGGGCGGCGGCACGATCAGCCTGTTGGGGGACAACTACCTCGCCGATCTGCAGCAGCGCGACCCGCTGGCGGGGGGGCACGGGGGGAAGTGGGAGACGTCGCTGATGATGGCGACGCGGCCCGGGTGGACCGATCTTGACCGGTGGCAGCGGATCGAGGCGAGTCCGCTGCCCTCCCAGCTCAAGGGCGGCGGCGAGCGCAACGCCCCCATTGCCGAGGCCACTGTCGAGCTGGGCGAGGAGGTCCTGGTGGCCGGAGCCAGGGCCCTGGTGGCGCGGGCCGGGCAACTGCTGGCGATGTAGGTGTTCCGCCCCCGCCCGGACAAGGCACGTGGGCCGGCGAACCGCGCGCTCACGGGGCGGGAGGCCCTGCGACGGCCTGCACGAGCTCCTCCGAGAAGCGTTCAGCCTGGTTGCACGTAGCACGAACGTAGGACCAGGCCGCCGTCAGCCTGCGAGCGATCCGCTTGTAGCCTGCGGTGCTCTTCTTGTAGCCCTTCTTCAGCCGCCCGCTCTCGCGACGCACCAGCTTCTCGGGCTTCCCGATCAGAAGGGCTTCCGGCTGCTCTCGGCACTCGATGTCCGGGGTTGCGAACCGATGCTCCGGGTGCAACGCCACAAGCACCCAGGCTTCCGTGGCCTTGGACGGGACGCATAGGACACCCCGATCCGGCGTGGTCCCTTCGCCGCCCCAGTCCAGGACGACCTCGCGCAGTCGGTCGACGGTGGCCTGTGCGGGAGGGCAGGGCTCCTCGCACGCAACCTCCTCATGCGGGGCAATGTCGGCGTCGACGTGCACAACCAACGCCGCACACCGCGACAGTGGGGCCTGCGCCATCCGCCTCGACAGTCCCCCATAGTCATCCCGGCACTGGTTGCACCAGGCTCGCACGCCCTTCCATCCCTCGCCCAGCTCACCGGCTCCTTGGAAGGTGTCTGACTTCTCGGGCTGGACGAGGGTCGCGACGTGCTCCCCGATGAGCGCATCCATGATGGCCCCGATGGCCACGTAGTCCGTCTCGCCCTCGCAGACGATGCTGACCTGAGGCACGGGCCCGTCAGACACCCGGCACGCCCCCGATCATGCCCATCACCCACAGCCGCGAGAGTGTCCAGCCTTCCTCCGCCTTCCGGAGCATGTCGGCGTCGACCACGACTCGCCGGATGACGGTGCGTCCCTTGCTGGTTCGGTCCGCAGTGAACAAGCGAACACGGTCGTCTGTCAGGTCCAGCCCGTCGAGGACCAACGGACTGTGGGTCGTGAGAACCACCTGGCGCGGCGCGGGCGCGGCCAGGATCCACTCGCACATTCGTCGGATGAGGCGCTGGGCCAGGCGCGGGTTGAGGCTATGGTCGAAGTTGTCGACAGCGAAGAAGCCCGGAATGCGAGGATGCGCGCTCAGCACCGCCGCCAGCAGCACATAGAGGGCACCCTCGCTGGCATCGTATGCGGTGAGCGTGTTGCGTCCATCCGCCATGTAGCGATCGCGGAACCGCAGGATGCTGCGCTCAGACGGAACGCTGGGCGAGAGGATCTCCGGGGAGGGCGGCCCGACGCTGATGTTGCTCGCCCAGTCGACCAGCTCACCAGCCTGCCTGGCGAGCTGGTCGTAGTAGTCGCCGTGCTCCCCGACATCGCTGTGCCGCAGGAGGAGTAGCTCCCTGACGGCCTCAGGCAACCGCCCTCCGGACAGCCCCACCGGCGCCTGTTGCTGCTGGTCCGGCACCACGCTACGCAGGACCTCCGTCGTTGGCGCGTAGATGACGTAGCCCTGCAGGAGCCGGAGCAGGACCGCCATAGGTCTCTCAGGGGGCACCTTGACCAGGTGCAGAGCCGCAAGGCCGGCCTCCTTGTTCGGCGCCTCCGTGGTGGCGGGCGAGCGCCCGACGCGCTCCCCCGTGTCGTCCGCACATGTCTCACTGTGGTAACGCCAGGACGGAGCCGGATCGTGGATGGGGTTCCACAGACCGGCGGCGTAGGACGCCCGGCTCCCGGCCCACTGCGCCGTCAGCCGAATCTCGGGCTTGGGCCTGACCTGTGAGAAGGAAGACTTGTAGAGGGCCGGCACCCCAAGCCGCACCCCCCGGCGGCGCAGGCTCTCATCGTCAACGCGGCCGGAGGCAGCCGCCCCGAGAACGCCCAGGGACTCGAGGAAGTTGCTCTTGCCGCTACCGTTGGCCCCGATCACGACATTGACCTGGCCAAGCTCGACTTCCACGTCCAGCAGCGACTTAAATGACTCGATGCACACTCGCGTGATCATGTGGGTTCAGAGCACCTCGTCCGCGGCCGGGCTTCTCTGCCGCGTCCACCGG
>CAZIWQ010000183.1:0-2159 GCA_964542355.1 uncultured Armatimonadia bacterium | reverse complement strand
GAGGCTGTCAAAGCCGGGCCGGGCAGTGCCTCCGCGCCCCTACGGCACCCGCTGCACGATACAGCCAACTGCCTTCGGCCCGAGCTCCACCACCAGGCGCGCCTGCCCGCCCTTGATCTCCGGCGTGAGCGCGGTCCCGTTCCACGCGTCCTCGTAGCTCGCGCCCGGGACGTGCGCTACGCTCAGCACCGCGCCGCGCACACTCCGACCGCCCGCGTTGTACAGCGTCCACACCGTCTCCTGCCGTGTCGCGAACCGGTTCGCGAACACCCCGGCTGCCAGTGTGGGCACCAATGGCTCCACCGTCGGTGAGGCGAAGGCGGCGCGGTGGGCACACTGGACCTGCACCGCGCGTTTCTGGAACGCTAACGAGGGCGCATCCATCCCTGGCAGGTTCGGCTCGCCAATGCGGTAGGCCTCGCCGTTGAAGAACGGGTACTTCAGGAGCCACCAGTTCCCGGCGCGGGTACCCACATAGTAGATGATGTGCATCTGCTTGAAGTCGGGGAACGCGAAGCGCGGCAGGTCGATGAAGTGCGGGGCGAGTGACTCCTCGTCGGCGCTCCAGAGCGCCTGGTAAGTAATGGAGCCATCGATGACCGTGCGGGCGACCTCGGCCGGCGGGTACTCGGTGTACAGGACGACCTCCGGCCCCACCGCCTCCCGGATCGCCTGCATGGTGGCCACCTCGCCCGCGTACGGAATCTCGACCCCGTTATGGCCGTGGTCGCGGGCACAGCACCGCCAGCGCCCATCGGTGGCGCCGTACTCATCGATGTACATGACCCGGGGACCGATGTCCTGCTGCACCCGCCGGTAGGTGCCGGCCAGGTGGGCGCGCCAGCCTGCCAGAGAGGGGCACTCGTTGTATGACGCGTACTCCTTCACGAACTGGGGCGTGCCGTCGGCATGCTGCATCGCCCATTCCCTGGCGTGGGCCCCGGCAAACTGCCCCCGGGCACTGCTGAGATAGCCGTCGAGATAGAGACTGACACCAATCCCGCCCTGCTGGATGCGCTGGACGTTGCCGCGGAAGTAGTCCTGCCCGCCGACCTCCTCGTAGTGAGTGTAGTCGCCCCAGTCGCCGAACTGCTTCGAGGCCCCCCAGCCGAACAGGTGCACGTAGTCACACAGGCCGATGTACTTCATCATCGTGTCGATCAGGGGCTGGATAGCGCCGCGCCGGACGGGGTCACTCACCGCGTCGTAGTGGACATTGCCGCTCACGAGTGCGAAGGCGCGCTCGAACCACTGCTTGCGGGGCGCGACCGGCTTGAACCAGGTCTTGAGCCAGTCGGTGTAGGCGGCGAAGATGGCGCGCCAGTCGCCCTCGCGCAGCACCAGGGCCGCCTCGGTGGCGGCGAAGCCCTGGCCCGGGGCGAGATCGCGGTCCGGGTGCTCGGGCGCCCACGAGCCGCCCTCCCGGCCGCGAGCGAAGTTGATGAAGTGATGCTGAGCCACGGTGTCATGGGTGAGGCACGCCAGCGCGAGGCCCGTCTGCGGGTTGAAGAACCCGTCCAGTTGCAGCGGATGGCGCTCGCCCAGAGGATCGCGGAAGCTGACCTCCGCCGTGTTGATGATGCCCCCGCGCCGGCCGGACAGGTACCAGGTATCCGCGGCGCTGCCCACACGCAGCCCGCGCACCACGGGAAAGCGCAGCGTCGCGCGCACGGGCGCCGCGCCCGCGTTGACCAGACTCATGCGCAGGAGCAGCTCGTTGCCGGTGCCGGGCACGCATTCGACGGTTGCGCCCAGGCCGGCGGCGCGGTTGTGCAGGCGGAAGCGGCGGCCGGGCCCCACAACTTCCGTCTGCTCCAGCACCCACTCGGCCGCCGGGCGGACCTTGCCGTCGATACTGACCTCGAACAGCGGGCCCGGGGCGCAGCCCAGCCTCCCGGCGAGCCCGGGGACCAGCAGCTCCGACCAGTCGAGGCCGGCGCGGGTGTCGAACCTCGCCTGCAGCGCTCCCGCGGTGACGACAAGTGGCGCGTCTCCTGCGGCGGGGGCCGGGCTCGCGCCCGACAGGCCCTGCGGCACAGGCACCCGGTCGCGCAGGTGCTCCCAGGTGGGCTCCGCGATCCGCGGAGCCCCCTGCAGCACTGTCGCGGCGACGATGGCGAAGCTTGCGGTCTGCATGCCATCGCAGAGCACCAGCTCGG
>CAZIWQ010000182.1:0-9378 GCA_964542355.1 uncultured Armatimonadia bacterium | reverse complement strand
GGCGTGGCGCACGACAGTCACATCCCTCTGCGTTGACGGCACGTGGCGGTGGCACATACAATCCCAGGACAGCGGCCGAAGAGCCGTTCTGAGGCCGCGACGGTATGCTCAGAGACCCGCAGAAGCCACCCACAGCCGTCTCACCGCGAGAGACCCGGCCGGGTCTCTATTGCTCGCGGGCGGGCGGCCCCACAGGGGGCCGCCGACATCCATTGTACCACGGAGTTGACCGCTGATGCGCATCGTCCTGCGCTATGGCACACAGGGCCTCCCGGTAGACCTCCCCGAGGCCCATGTTGCCCACGTCCTTCGCCTGAACCGGATGCCGGTGATCGCCGATGCGCAGGCCGCGACGCGGGAGGCACTCGCCCACCCGATCGGGGCCGCGCCACTGCAGGAGGGGGCACGCGGGCGCGCCAGCGCCTGCGTCGTCGTCTCAGACCTCACGCGCCCCGTACCGAACGCGGTGCTCTTGCCGCCCGTCCTGGATGCGCTCCAGGCGGCCGGCATGGCCGCCGCCGACATTACCGTCCTGGTCGCGACCGGACTGCACCGGGCTAACACGCCCGCCGAGCTGGAGGCGATGGGGCTCGGGGAGGCACTGGCGCGCGGTGTGCGGGTGGAGAGCCATGTCGCGCGCGACCGCGACAGCCACGTCCACCTCGGCACATCCTCGCTCGGCATCCCGGTCTGGGTCGACCGCCGCTACGTGGCCGCGGAGGTCAGGGTGCTGACCGGGCTGGTCGAGCCCCACCTGATGGCCGGCTACTCGGGCGGCCGCAAGGCAGTCTGCCCGGGGCTGTGTGCGGCGGAGACGATCATGCAGTGGCACAGCCCCCACATGCTGGCTCCGCCCGAGGTGTGCGCAGGCAATCTGCGGAGCAACCAGGTCCACGCGCAGGCCGTGGAGATCGCGCAGTTGGCCGGCGGCGAGCCGTTCATCGTGAACGTGACGCTCGACGAACAGCGCCAGATCACCGGCGTCTTTGCCGGTGACCTCCGGGCGGCCCACCTCGCGGCCATGGAACAGGCCGAGCGCCAGACGAAGGTCCCAATCCCCACGCCCGTCGACATCGTACTCACCAGCAGCGCCGGGTACCCGCTGGACCTCACGTTCTATCAGGGCATCAAGGGCATGGTCGCTGCGCTGCCAATCGTCAAGGCCGGCGGGACCATCATCATCGCCCAGGAGAACTCCGAGGGGGTGGGCGGACCGGAGTTCTCCGAGCTCTTGTTCTCCACCGCCGATCCCCATGCGCGCATGTGCCAGGCACTGGCCGGCGCGGCCTGCGGCATCGACCACTGGCAGTTCCAGGAGCTGGAGAAGGTGCTGCAGCACTGCGAGGTGCTCAACTACTCAACGGGGATCGACGCCGCGACGCAAGCGCGCCTGTTCGTGCAGCCGGTCGCCGGCGTGGAGCAGGCGGTAGCACAGGCACTGGCTCGCCACGGGGATCAGGCCCGGATCGCCGTCATCCCCGAGGGCCCCTACGTGCTCGCCTGCCTCGCGGACGACCCGGTGGGATCTGCCACGGTGCGTGAGATGATCGCGGGGTGATGCGGATGCGAACATGGGACGACCTGCTTGCCGATCCCCGGTTTCACTGGACGGAGCCCGACGCGGGGGTTGTCGCCGCGGCGCTGCGCTGGCGCGAGGCGGGACGTGAGGTGGTGTACGACCTCGGCTGCGGCGCCGGCCGGCATACGGCCTACCTGCAGCTCGCCGGGTTCTCGGTGTTTGCCACGGACGTGTCGCACAACGGCCTCACGGCCTGCCGGCAGCGATTGCAGGAGGCCGGGCTCCCCGCGCGCCTCGTGCGCGCCGACATGACCGGGGCGCCGTTCGCCGACAACACGTTCGATGCGGGCGTGGCCACCAATGTGCTTAACCACAACCCGCGAGAGATGCTGCAGCAGGCGATCGACGACATCTGGCGCGTGCTCAAACGCGGGGGGGAGTGGTACCTGACTGTGCTCAACTGCTGGGACTGGCGTCACGGGAGCGGGGAGCAGGTGGAGCCCGACACGTTCGTTTTGGCCGAGGGCCCGGAGCAGGGGATCCTCCACCACTTCTTCTCCGAGCCCGACCTGCGCGCATGGCTGGCGGCGTTCGAGCTGGTGCGGCTGGAGCGCCAGCGCGGGGAGCTGACGCTGAGCACCCGGCCGGATGGCGGGCCCGTGATGCGCGACGCCTGGGCCGTGTGGATCCGCAAGCCGTAGCGACGGCGGACAACGGCCGACAACGGCGACGACAAAGAACAGGATGGACAGGATAACCGAAACGGCGGACAAGATGACGGCAGGGGAGTAGCCGCCGAGCCGTGCTGCCCCGCAGGGACTGTCATCCTGAGCCCAGACCGCTCCGCGGTCTGCGGGCGAAGGATCCGCTACATGGCAAGGCGTTCATGGGCGAGGTGAGATCCTTCGTCGCTGCGGCTTCTCCGAAGCCGCATGCGCTCCTCAGGATGACACCGCCCGGGGGAGACGCGGCGTCTGGAGCCGGAGAGCCGGCTTGCCGCTAACTAGCCCCCGGACGGGACGTTCGCCTGTTTCGCCACCTCGTAGCACTGCTTCTGGACGTTCCACTTGAGCGTGATCGCGGAGACCCACTCGCTGTTGGGGGGGCCGATCCACACCACGGCGCCGGCCCAGTCCTTCCCATGTGACTGGATCTTGCCGATCCAGTCCTCGTGTCCCACGAGCGCCGCTTCGAGGGCCGTGGACTCACTGGGGCGGAACTCCTCCGGAACCCCCGCGAGGTCTTTCTCGGTCAATGGCTTCTGCGCGGCCACGGCCGGCGGCTTGGCCGCCGGTTTGGGCCGGGGTGTCGCCGGGGCGCGGACCGGCGTCTCGCGCACAAAGACGTACTGCCGACCGTCCCACTCGAAGACGACGGTGGCGGTCCATTTGCCGGGGTCGGCGCCTGCACTGATGCTGACCTGCTGCCAGTCGGGGGAGTGCTGGCTCAGTCGCAGGTTCCAGCCCGGCTTGCGCTTCTGGGCCGCGGCCAGCGATAGCTCTTCCCGCCCCTCAACGTCCTCCGCCACGCCCTCGCGGTTCTCCGGCTCCGGGGTGGCCAGTCGCTCCTCCGCGGGCGGCGCGGGCGTCTCCAGCGCGGACGGGGGCATCTCGGCGTTGTTCGACGCCATCTCCGCCTCCGCGCCGCGCTCCCGGGTGCTGGCGAGGTAGGCCGCCAGGCCCAGTGCGACGACGAACAGGACGCCGGCGACGACCAGCAGGACGGTGATCGTCCGTTTCGGGTTGTCCATCAGCGGTCCCTTCTCGGTGGCGTCAGAGCGCGTAGACATCCTCGGCCGGGAGAATGGGCACGTTGTTGGCGACGAGCGTATCCACGATGCGCTGCATCACGTCGTCGGCAACGCGGAACACCACGACGGCACTCCCCTCGACGGTAGTGAAGAACGCATACATGTACTCGACGTTCATCTCCTGGGCCTGCACCATCTCCAGGACGCCCCCCAGCCCGCCGGGCACGTCGGGGATCTGAACGGCGAGCACGTTGGTCTCACCGACGGAGAAGCCGGCATCCCGCAGGCAGTTCACCGCCGCCTCGGGGGCGTCGACGATCATGCGCAAGATGCCGAAGTCGGAGGTGTCGGCGATGCACAGGGCCCGGATGTTGACGCCGTTGGTGCCGAGGGTCTGGCAGACCTCGGCCAGACGCCCCGACTTGTTCTCGAGGAACACAGACACCTGCTTGGTCAGACGATCGGTCATCGCGCGTCACACTCCCTCGCGCAGGTCAAGGACACGCTTGGCCTTGCCCATGCTGCGCTCAATGGTTTTCGGTTCGACGAGCTTGACGACAACGCTCAGACCCAGGGCGCTGTGGATTGCGGCCGCGATCTTGTGCTCGACCTGTTCCAGGCGCCGAATCGTGTCCCCAAACAGCTCGCCGGACACCTCGACCTGCACTTCGAGCACGTCCAGGCGCCCCTCCCGCCGCACGATGAGCTGGTAGTGGGGCTCGGCTTCCTCGATCCCCAGCAGCACATGCTCGATCTGCGAGGGGAAGACGTTGACGCCGCGGATGATGAGCATGTCGTCGGTGCGGCCGGCGATGCGCCCCATCCGGGGATGCGTGCGGCCACAGGGACACAGGGTCGTGTCGAGCCGGCTGATGTCGCGGGTCCGGTACCGGATGAGCGGCAGGCAGCGCTTGCTGATGCAGGTGAACACGAGCTCGCCCAGCTCACCCTCGGCGACGGGCTCGCCACTCTCGGGATCGACGATCTCGGGCACGAAGTGATCATCGAAGACGTGCATCATCCCCTTGACCTCACACTCGTTGGCCACGCCCGGTCCGACGATCTCGCTGATGCCGTAGATGTCGTGGGCCGACAGGCCCAGCTTCTCCTCGACGAGTAGACGTGACGCCTCACTCCACGGCTCGGCCCCGAAGATGCCGCTCTTGAGCGACAGCTCGTCGGGCGTGACGCCCTGGCTCTCGGCCACGTCCGCCAGGGTGAGCGCATACGAGGGCGTGCACGCCAGGATCGTGGTCCCCAGGTCGCGCATCATCAGCAGTTGGCGCTCGCTGTTGCCGGAGGACATCGGGATGACGGTACACCCCATGCGCTCGCCACCATAGTGCAGCCCGAGGCCGCCCGTGAACAGGCCGTACCCGTAGGCGACCTGGAGGGTGTCGTGCGGGGTGCCCCCCGCGCAGCCGATGGAGCGCGCGATGCACTCCGCCCACAGGTCGATGTCGGACCCGGTGTAGCCCACCACCGTGGGCTTGCCAGTGGTGCCGGAGGAGGCGTGGACGCGCACGACCTCATCCTTCGACACGGCGAACAGCCCGAAGGGGTAGGTGTCGCGCAGGTCATCTTTCGTTGTGAAGGGGAGATGGCGCAGGTCGTCGATCGACTGGATCTCCTCGGGCCGCAGGCCAATCTCATGGAAGCGCTGGCAGTAGAACGGCACGTTGGCGATCAGGCGCGCAACGGTCTCCCGCAGGCGTCGGGTCTGCAGGACGCGTCGCTGTTCCACGTCCATACACTCATGGTAGGGGTCCCAGATCATGCACGTCGCTCCTTTGGGTGCGGAGGGCGCGTCCCCCCGCTACGGTCGGCCGGCGATCGGTCCGCAACACGGCACCCGCCGCGATGAGAGCGCGGCGCTCGGGAGGGCACCCCGCCGGCCGCTACGCCTCGGGGGCCGGCCGGATGTGGCCGTCTCGGCCGGACCCCTGGCAGAGCGGCCGCACAGCCGTTCTGAGGCCGCGACGCTACGCTCAGGGACCCGCGGAAGCCACTCACAGCCGATTCGCCGCTAGAGACCCGGCCGGCAGTGGCCGTTTCGGCCGGGTCTCTAGGCTATTCGCCATCGAGGGCACAGATTCCCGCCTGGAATGCCTGCAGGTTCGTCGTGAGTGCCCGCGGCCGCACCACGCGGCGGATGGCCTCGGGCCAGACCGCACCGTCGATGTCGAGGGCGCGGCTGGCCGCGCCCAGCATCACGATGTTGGCGGCCCGCGGCTCTCCCAGCTCGCGAGCGAGCGCGAAGGCTGCCACGACCTGTACGCGCCGCCCGCTCTGCCTCAGTGACTCCAGCGCGGGCGGGTACTCGAACGCCCCGCTTGTCACCGACATCGGCACGATCGCGCGGTCGTCGACCAGGACGCGCCCCGCCGGGCGTGTCAGCGGCAGCGCCCGCAGTGCCTCGAGTGCCTCGAACGCCATGAGCACGTCAGTCTCGCCCCGCGGGATCAGCGGGGAGTGGACCGCACTGTCGCGGCTGAAGCGCACGTGGCTCTCCACACTCCCGCCACGCTGACTCATGCCGTGGACTTCGCTCTTCTTGATGTGGCAACCGGAGAGCAGGGCCGCCTCCGCGAGCACCTGGGAGGCGGTGATGATCCCCTGGCCCCCGACGCCGACGAGCAGGATATTGGTGGGCATCGGTGTGCGTCTTTCCAGGAGCAGGATTTCCGTTGCTAGCCGGCGGGCGCCTCGGGCGCGATGGCCTGGCGCGGGCAGACCTGGGCGCACAGGCTGCAACCCACACACAGGGCCGCGTCGATCACCGGCCGGGGCTTGGCCGGCTCGTCGCCGGGCCGCGTCGCGATCGCCGGACAGCCGGTGCGCACGCACAGGCCGCAGCGCACGCATAGCGTCTCGTCCACGCGGTAGGGCGGCTGCCGGTCGCGTGATACGAGTACGCACGGGCACTGCGCGATAATGACAGTGGGCTCGTCAGCCGCCATCGCGGCGCGCAGCGCGGCCTGCGTCGCGGCGAGGTCGCGCGGGTCGATGACCTCGACGCGGTCGATGCCGACCGCCCGGCACAGGCCGGGCAGATCGAGCCGCCGGCCCGGCCGCCCGCTCAGTGTCACGCCGGTGCCCGGGTGGTCCTGGCCGCCCGTCATCGCCGTCGTCCCGTTATCCAGGATCACGACTACGCTCGTCCCCCCGTTGTAGGCGATGTTAATCAGACCCGTGATGCCGGAGTGGACGAAGGTCGAGTCGCCGATCACCGCCACCTCACGGCCCTTCTTGCCGCAGGCCGCCTCGATCCCGTGCGCCTCCCCGATCCCGGCTCCCATACACAGGCAGGTGTCCAGCGCCTGCAGCGGGGGCAATGTGCCGAGCGTGTAGCAGCCGATATCGCCGGTCACGAAGGCTTTGAGCTTGCGCAGCGCGAGGAACACGCCGCGGTGGGGGCAACCCGGGCAGAGCATCGGCGGCCGCGGGGGGAGGCCGTCGGCGGGTGCCGCGATGTCCTCGCCGCGCAGCGCCGCGGCGACGCGCTCCGGGGACAGCTCGCCACGCGTCAGACTCTCGGGCAAGGGGACGACGGCGATCCCCAGGGCCTGGATCTGCCCGGTGAGGAACGGGTCGAGCTCCTCGATGACATAGAGCTTGTCGACGGAGGCGGCGAACCGCCGCAGCAGCTCCGGCGGGAGCGGCCAGGTGAGACCGAGCTTGAGGAACGAGGCCCCGGGGGCCACCTCCCGGGCGTACTGGTAGGCGACGCCCGAGGCGATGATGCCCACCTCGCGCCCCCCGGGCTCAATCCGATTCAAGTCGCTCTGCTCGGCGAACGCCACGAGATTGCGCAGGCGGGTCGCCATCGCCTGACGCCGGCGGCGGGCGTAGGCGGGGATCATGACGTACTTCATCGGGTCGCTGACGGGTGCGCACTCCCGCTGCGGGACCGTGCGCTCGCCGAGCACGACGGGCCCGTCGCCATGGGCGAGACGGGTCGTCGTCCGCAGCAGCACCGGGGTGTCGAACTCCTCGCTCAGCGCCAGCGCCCGCACGGTGAAGTCGTGAGCCTCCTGGCTGTCGGCGGGCTCCAGCAGCGGGACCTGCGCGGCCCGGGCATAGTGCCGGTTGTCCTGCTCGTTCTGGCTGCTGTGCATCGCCGGATCGTCGGCACACAGCACTACCAGGCCGCCATTGACGCCGACATAGGAGAGCGTGAAGAACGGGTCGGCAGCGACATTGAGGCCGACATGCTTCATGGTGACGAGGCAGCGGGCGCCACTGAGGGAGGCCCCCGCGGCGGCCTCGAGGGCACACTTCTCATTGACCGACCACTCGGTATAGGCCGCGCCCAGGTGCGTGAGCGCGGGCAGGACCTCCGACGAAGGGGTACCGGGGTACCCGGCGCCGAAGCTCACCCCGGCTTCCCACGCCCCGCGGGCGATGGCCTCGTTCCCCGACAGCATCACTCGCGCGGTCACCTAGGACTGCTCCTCTCCGCCGAGCTGGCGGTTGTCGACGACCCGCACGGCCTTCCCCTCCGTGGTGGGGAGGCTGTTGGGCTGGAGCAGCTCCACCTTCGGGGTCACCAGGGTCTCGTGCTTGAGCTCCTCGACGATCTCGTGGCGGATCGCCTCCGCCTGGCGGACGTCATCGAAGAACACGTCGGCGCGTAGCTCGACGGCGACGGTCATCTCGTCGAGGTCATCCATCGTGTTGAGCGTGATCAGGTAGTTGGAGCCGACCGCATCGACTCCCATCAGCACGCGCTCGACCTGGATCGGATAGATGTTGCAGCCGCGCACGATGAACATGTCGTCGGAGCGCCCCACGATGCGGCTGATGCGGCGGTGCTCGCGCCCGCACGGGCAGGGCTCCGAGATGAGGGTCGTGATGTCACGGGTGCGATAGCGCAGCAGCGGATTGGCCTGCCGGTTGAGGGTCGTGAGCACCAGCTCGCCCTGCTCGCCCGGCGCCGCCGGCTCCAGTGTCTGGGGATTGATGACCTCCGCCAGGTAATGGTCCTCGCGCACATGCAGGCCGTTTTGCTGGGGGCACTCCAGCGCAACGCCGGGACCGCACATCTCCGACAGCCCGAAGCAATTGTACACCTTGCAGCCCAGCATCGTCTCGATGCGTCGCCGCATGGCTTCAGTGTGCGGCTCGGCGCCCAGGAAGGCGCAGCGCAGCTTCAGGTCCGTGCGAGGGTCGATGCCGTTCGCCTCGCAGTAGTGGACGACCCGCATGGCGTAGCTGGGCAGAATGTGCACCACCGTCGTGCCGAACTGGCGCATCAACTGGACCTGGCGCTGCGTGTTGCCCGAGCTGGCCGGGATCGTCATGCAGCCCACCAGCTCGGCGGCATAGTGCAGGCCGAGGCCGCCCGTGAACAGGCCATAGCCCATCATGTTCTGGAACACGTCGGCGTCGGTGACCCCGACACCGAGCAGGCCGCGCGCCACGCACTCCGCCCACCACTGCAGGTCCTGGCGCGTGTGGTAGATCGCCGTCGCCACACCGGTCGTGCCGGAGGAGTAGTGCATGCGCACGACGTCCTTGAGCGGCACCGCCAGGAAACCGTACGGCATGCCCTCACGCAGGTCGTCCTTGGTGGTGAACGGCAGCTTGCGCACATCTGCCAGCGTCTTGATGTCGCCGGGGGCGATCGCGGCCAGGGCGCGCGCGTAGTGCGGCGAGCGCTTGGCGCGATCGATGGCACCACGCACGCCGGCGAGCTGAACCTGGTCGATCTGGTCACGGGTCAGGAAATCTGCCTGGTAGTAGTCAGCCATACAGTATGCGTCGGGGCCTCACGGCGGCCCCGACTTAGCTCACCCCTCTTTGGCAGACAGCATAGTTTCGGAGCCTGGAAGTGTCAACCCACAACGGCGAGGAGACAGCGAGGAGACGGCGGGGGTGCGGGGTGGGGGAACGGCGGGAGACGGCAGGGGTGGGACGTTCCCGGGATCGCGGGCGTCTCGCCCGCGGCCGTTCGTCGTTGTCCGCGCCGTCTGTAGGGCGCGGGCCTGTACCGCGCCGCCGTGTCGTTCGTCCTCGCTGTGCCGTGTGTTGGGCGCGGGCCTGTACCGCGCCGCCGTCGGCCGGGATGTCCTCTCGCCTCCCACGGCGAATAGTCTCGTGTTATCGT
>CAZIWQ010000181.1:0-9404 GCA_964542355.1 uncultured Armatimonadia bacterium | reverse complement strand
TCTGCGAAGCCGCAAACGCTCCTCAGGATGACACCGGCCCCGAGGCCCGGTTCGTGCGGTCGCCGACGGGCTGGCCACAAAACAGCGGGGTCGTCTCGCTCGACATGCCTCCCCGCCGACCGGCACGGTCGGCCTACGCGAGTGCGGCTCGTTCCTCCTCGCGTGATGCGCGACACCCCGCAGCGATGCCGAGTGAACAGGATTTCGGCCGGTGCGCGAGACAGCGGCGCCGGGCGAGGAGGCGCGGGGGTGTGCGGCGAAATGCCCTGCCGTTGCCGGTGGGGAGTGCGGCGCCAAAATCAAATACCAAAGATGTGACCCCATGAGGAGGTCGTCTCTTGAGCAAGGTAAAGATCGGAGTTCTGGGTGCCGGACGGGGGGCCGGGCTGGCGCGGTCCACGCGCCTGGCCCCCAGTGCTGAGCTGACCGCGCTGTGCGATGCCAACGAGGAGCGGCTGGCCGCGGCGGCCACCGCCACCGGGGTGCACAACACCTACACTAGCTACGAAGCGCTGCTGGACTCGGACGTGGATGCCGTCGTCGTCGCCTCCCCGATGCCGCTGCATGTCGAGCACTCGGTTCAGGCGCTCCGCGCCGGCAAGCACGTCCTGTCCGAGGTGACCGCGGCCACCAGCATGGAGCAGTGCTGGGAGCTGCTGGAGACGGTGCGCTCGTCCGGGCGCAAGTACATGATGGCGGAGAACTACAACTGGTTCCGACCGTGGTCGGTCATCATGGGGATGGTGCGTGCCGGGCTGTTCGGCGAGCTGTACTACGGCGAGTCCGAGCAGATCCAGGAGTTCAAGGGCGGCCTGCCGCCGCTCGAAAGCGGGTACACCTGGCGCACGGCCGAGCTGGCGATGCGCCTGGGCCATCACTACATCACCCATGACCTCGGACCGCTCTACTACGCGTTCCAGGAGCGGATGAAGACGGTTGTGTGCATGGGGTCCAAGCAGCGACACATCCCGTGGGCGGTGGCCGACGACACCTGCACCGTGCTCCTGGAGACCGTCGGCGGCCGCCTGATCCGCATCCGGCTCGACTTCTTCTCCGACCGCCCGAACAACTACACCTACTATGGATTGCAGGGAACCGGTGCCGCGTATGAGGGCCCCCGGGCGCCCGGTGAGGAGCACCGTGTCTACGTCCACGGCCGCACCGAGCGTGGGACGTGGGAGAGCCTGTGGAACTACGCCGATTATCTGCCCGACGCCTGGAAGAACATGCCCGCCGAGGCGGTCAGCGACAGCTACGACGGCGGCGCCCCGATCATGATCGAGGAGTTCGCCCGCTGCATCCTCGACGACACGCGCCCACCGGTGGATGTCGTCGATGCCCTCAACCTCACCGCGCCGGGCCTGCTGTCAGAGGTCTCACGCCGACGCGGGGGGGCGCCGGTGGAGGTCCCCGAGTTCCGGCTGTGAGGGTAGTTGTCGGGCGGTAAGGCACCCGGGCACCCGCCGACACGAGGAGTGGCCGAAAAGCCGTTCTGAGGCCACGAAGCCACGCCAGAATGGCTCTGGAGGGCACTCAGCCGGCCGCTACACCTCGGGGGCCGGCCGGAAGTGGCCTTTTCGGCCGGACCCCTCGGCGGGTGCCGTCGTCTTGCCGGGTGTGTAAGATTCCCGGTTGCCGTGCATCCCTGGTACTGAGATGGTTCCCCCACCGGCGCATACCCAACAGGTGTTGCCGCTTCCCGAGCTGGCTCGCGACGTTGCGCGGGGCCACGCGGAGATGGACCTGCTGCTGCAGCGATGCCGACCGATCGTCTTCGCCGTCGTCCTCGACCGCGTCCACAACCCCGAGCTCAGCGAGGACCTGACGCAGGAGGCGCTCACCGCTGTGGCACAGGCACTACCGGGGCTGCGCGAGCCACGCGCGTTCTATGCCTGGCTGCGGCAGATCGCGGTCAACCGCTGCAAGATGTGGTGGCGGCGGCCCCGACCGGAGCTGGAGCCGCTGGACGAGGACTGGCGGCGGCTCGTGTACGAGGATGCCTATGCCGAGGCCGCGCGGCGCGAGACCTGGCGCGAGCTGCGGCGCGGCCTGCAGGACCTGCCGGAAGCGAGCCGCCTCGCCCTGCTCATGCACGTGTGCGGCAACGTGAGCCAGGCGGAGATCGCCGAGGTGTTGGGTACCACGCCGGCCAGTGTCGCCGTTCGGATCCATCGCGCCAGGCAGCGGCTGCGGGCGAGCCTGCAGCCGCTGCCCCTGCAGCACAAGGAGGAATGCCCGGATGTCCACTAACGAAGGCCGTGCCGGACTCGCGGACCTGTCCGCGTACCTGCGCATGTTCAGTATCCTGATCAGCGCCGGCGTCAGTCTCATCCGCTCGCTGGACGTGCTGGAGCCTGCCATCGCCTGCGAAGCGCTCAGGGAGGCGAATCGGCAGATCGCCGGTCACATCGAGGCCGGCGACACGCTCTCGCAGGCGATGTCGCGTCACCCCGGGCTGTTCACGCCCTTCCTGATCAGCATGGTGCGCGCGGGGGAGGTCGGTGGCGTGCTCGACGACACTCTCGAGCGCGCGGCCGACTTCTACCAGCGGCAGCTCGAATGCCGCCGTCAGCGGTACACTGCCCTCGCCACGGCGCGCGTGCTCGGCAAAGAGCATGAGGACCAGTACGCAGCCACCGTGAGAGAGCTGGAAGACAAGCTCCTCATCCAGTACTTCCTGTACATGTTCGGGACGATGCTGGGGGCGGGGGTTCCCATCGTCCAGTCGCTCGAGGTCGCGGCCCAGATCCTGCCGGAGCTCGGAGGAGCGAGTGGAGCGAGTACGGGCTTCGCTGATGCACTGCGGGAAGCCAAGGCGAACCTCCTCGCCAATGAGACGACCATCACTACCCCGCTGATCGCGGCGGGGTTCCCGCCCGGGGTCGTGAACCTGATCTGCGTTGGCGAAGAGACGGGCACCCTGGACCGGATTGCCCTGCGGGCCGGCGACCTGCTCGGAGCGGAGATCGAGGGCCGCATGCAGGCGGCACTGGGGCTGAACGAATACTGACATAGAGACCCGGCCGAAAAGGCCACGTCCGGCCGGGTCTCTAGCGCCAAGATGGCTGTGAGTGGCCTCTACGAGCCTCTGAGCGTAGCGTCGCGGCCTCAGAACGACTTTTCGGCCGCTCTTATAGGAGCCTGTCGCTCCTACATCCGTGGCGTGCCCGGACGGCTGGCCAGGATCGAGTGTTACACACACGACCCGCGGGTGTCTTGCACGGTCCGGGCTTTTGGTGTACCATACGGCCCTGACAAGCCGCCCTCCACTCCCACGGAGGGCGGTTTTTCTCGTGTCCCGGCGATACGGCCGGCAGTGCACTCATTCGGACACCCGTCCAAACCAGACAGAGGCCCACGATGAGCATCTTCGACGTCCTCAATAAGATCTTCCCCCCCAAGACCGATGACCCGACCAAGAACGTCGGTCGCAACGATGCCTGCTGGTGTGGCAGCGGCAAGAAGTACAAGGTCTGTCACCTGCCCGCGGACGACCGGAAGCGCAGCCGCAATGGGGGCTGACGACCCCGGGTCCGGTGTCTGGCTCGACCGCTGAGGCCTAGAAGAGCGGCCGAAAAGCCGTTCTGAGGCCGCGAAGCCACCCCAGAATGGCTCTGGAGGGCACTCAGCCGGCCGCTACATCTCGGGGGCCGGCCGGAAGTGGACTTTTCGGCCGGACCCCTAGTCCATCGGCGGCTGGAGGGAGTGCTACCGCGCCTTGCAGCGAGCGATGCGAAGATTCAGGATCAGAGATGTGACGCCCCTGTTGGCGCTGGCGAGCGTGCCGCTCCACTCGTTTGACAACGTGGGGGTGTGGCAGCCCAACGCGGATGGGGGGAACGCGCCGCAGGTGCGGGCCGACCCCACGCTGGCGCGCGACGGGCCCGCCATGCGCGTAGTCTATGGCGATCGCCCCCCCCACTGGGGCAATCTGACCGGGCCGTGCACGGTCCCCCCCGAGGCCCGCGCGCTGACGCTGTGGGTGTATCGTCACCGGGCAGCGCGCGCGGCGGCCCTCCACATCTGGCTGTTTGAGCCCGACGGCGACGCGTGGGTCAGCCAGGTGCGCTTTGACGGCAAGATGCTTGCCGACGCCCCCGCGGGCTACAACCGCGTCCGCCTACCGGTCGCGCGCTTTGACTTCCAACCCCGAGGTCCGGGCACGCGCCAGATGACCGCCGTCACCCGGATGCTCATCGGCTGCAACTTCGGCGACCTCGAGGTGACCCTCGCCGACATGAGCTGGGACACCGACCCGGCACGCGACGCCCTCCCGCTCCCCCGCACAGCGGTTCTCAAGGCCGAGGATGGCCCCGCGGGACGTCTCGCGATCCTCGACCTGAACCCTCTGCCGCCAGGCTTCCGCCTCACTCACAGCCCGGCTCGCCTCGCCGCAGTCGCCCGCGGCGGCGGCTACGGTGTCACCCTCCTCCAGTCCGGCGATCTCGCCGATCCCGCAGTGCTGACCCGCGATCGCTTCGATGCCGTCATCCTGCCGTGGGGCCCCTGGTTCCCGCAGCAGGGCCGCGATGCCTTCCTCGCCTACCTCAAGGCCGGTGGCAGCTTCCTATCGACAGATGGGTACGCCTTCGATCACCTGGCGGTGCTTACCGCCGACGGCTGGTCACCCGTGGCGCCCGAACGCGCCGCCGCCGACATGGGCACGCCCGGCTTCGATCCCGGCCAGCGGGTGATGAACACGCGCACCGGCAAGCCCGGGGATGCGCTGACACTGAGTCCGGAGCAGATCGGGGTCTTCGACCCCGGCTTCATGCTCCACCATGCGACGGCGCTCCGTGTCAGTGAGGAGTGGAGCGGGCGCCTCGGCGGCGACCCGGCTGTCCGCCAATCGGTTGCGGCACCTGTTAGCGGCTACGCCGCGTGCGGCCTCATCGGCGTCAATGGCGCCGTGTTCCCGGATGTCTATCGCCGCTACCTCCCGGTGCTCAATGCCTGGAGCAGCGGCGCGTCGGCGACGCTGCGTGGCCCCGCGCTGGCGGTGATGCACAACTTCGCCGGTGTGTTCCGTGGTTCGAGCTGGGCCTTCTCCGGGCTCACCGACGGCAGCGACCTGCTGCTGGCCACTCCGGAGCGCGAGCGCCTCCTGCTCCAGGTCCTGCGCGAGATCACGAGCAAGGTCTACCTCCACGGGCTGGCCACCGAGTATGCCTCCTACGAGCCGGGGGAGACCGTCGCGCTCTCCGTGCGGGCCTCCAACTTCGGCCGTGCGCCGGCCACGCGCACTTGCACGGTTGAGGTGGCGGGGAGGCCGGTCGGCAGCGAGTCATTCACGCTGGCCCCCGGCGAGACGAAGGCCCTGCGCATGGAGTTCGCGTCCCGCGACCTCGCCGGCGACCTGTGCACCGTCCGCGCCTCCCTTGCCACTCCCGGCACCGACCTGTGCGACCGGCTGGAGACGGCCTTCTGCCTCCGCAGCCCGCGCGTGCTGGCGGCGGGCCCGCGGCTGGCGTGGCGTGACAACACGATGACCGTTGACGGTCGCCCGACCTTCATGGTCGGCTCCAACCAGACGGGGATGATGTACTACTCCGCGCACGAGGGGCCACAGACGTGGGACCGCGACTTCCGGAACATGGCGGCCCACAACTTCCACCTCCTGCGCATCCTGCATTTCTCGCCGTTCTCGAAGGACGGCTACGGGGGCAAGCGCGGCGAGACGCCGCTCGACCTCGCCACGCGTCCTGTGAAGCTCATCCGCCAGATGGATGCCATCGTGCAGCTTGCCCAGAAGCACCGCGTGGCGATCTTCCTGTCGCTGCACGATTGGATGGGGATCAGCCTCACCGACGAGGAGCTGGCCGCCCAGGCCGACTGGAACCGCTTCTGGGCCGCGCGTTACCGCGACGTTCCGGGCGTGTTCTATGACGTCCAGAACGAGCCTTCGGTGGGCGTCCCCGACCGGCCCGACATCGTCGCCCTGTGGAACCGCTTCCTGCAGGCGCGCTATGGCTCCGACGAGGCCCTGCGGTCGGCGTGGCAGACCACGCCGCCCGAGGCTGCGCTCCCGAACGTGCCTCTGGGCAAGCCCTCCGCCGACTGGGGCGATGTGCGCACCGCCGACCGGAAGCGGTTTGAGGCCGAGCTGCTCAATCGCTGGGTGAAGGCCAATGTGGACGGCATCCGCGCCGGCAACCCCGGCGCCCTCGTCTGCGTCGGGTACCTCGGCTACATGGCGCCGGCCGATCGGCTACTGGGGGTGCGCCACACCGACTTCTCCAACATGCACTACTACGGCAGCGTGGATGGCTTCCCGCTGGAGTTCGCCCTCGCCGATCGTCGCTGCGTGGGGAAGGGCCTCTCCCTGGGGGAGTGCGGTGCCCAGGAGAATCACGACCGCCGCAATGCGGGGGAGGATGGCCTCGCGACCGAGGACAGCATCTATCGGTTCCGGACCTACTCGCACTACGCCCCGGCGATGGGAGCGGCGTTCATCCTCAACTGGTGCTGGAAGGACTTTGACGAGTCGATCTTCCCCTGGGGCCTGATGCCGCTCAACGCCGACGTGCCCAAGCCGTGGCTGCTCACCTGGCAGCAGGACAGCCTGCTGCTGGGTCTCCTGCAGCCCGCGTGGCAGCCACCGCAGGTCTTCATTCTCGCTCCGGATCGCCACCGCATCGGCCCACGCTTCGAGGAGCTCAACAACGGCATCCGGCGCTGCGTCGAGCTCCTGCTCGAGCAGCGCGTGAACTTCGCCATGGCCAACGAGGAGGACCTGGACAGTCTCCCCACCTCCGCCAGGGCGCTCTTCTGGCCGCTGCCGTACTGCCCTGACGATGCCACCTTCGACCGCGTCCGGGCATGGGTGCAGGCCGGTGGGACGCTCTACCTGTCGGGGACCGTGGCGTTCGATGCCAGCCGCCGGCCGACGCGGGTGAGCCGTCTTGCTGACCTCGGTCTGCCCGCAGTGGAGCCGGCACTACCGTTCGCGACCCCCGAGGCCACATGGTCGCAGGCGCCGATTGAGGCGGCCTGCGGGAAGGGGCGCGTGCTACTCGCGCCCTACCCGCTCGAGCTGCGCGCGCAGGGCTCCGACTCGGCGGTCTACCGCCGGGCCCTCGATCTGGCAGGCGTTGACCGTATCGTCGTCGAGCCGGCCGACGCCCCGGTGCGCGCCCTCTCCATCCCCACTGCGGACGGTGGGCGCCTCACCATGCTCGCCCGCCGCTCGGCGGGAGCCGAGCTCATCACCGTCGGTCTCCCCGCCGCCCGCACCACCGTGCAGCTTGCCGAGCGCGGGTTCGCCCTCATTCGCGTGGGGCCGAAGGGTGAGGTGCTGGCTGCCGAGAGCCAGGGGACGATCAGGGTGGGAGGGGTTGCCATCGCCACGGCGGGCGGACACTACGGGGTCTGTGCGCTGGACGGGCGCGACCTGGCGACGAGCACGCGCCTGCTCGTGCTGCCGCATCGCTGCGAAGAGGTCCGCCTCCTGCGCGATGTCGCCGGGATGGCTGCCATCGTTACGCCACCGGCCGCGGAGGCTGGTGGCGTCACCCAGCAGCAGCCGGCACTCCTGACGTTCCCTGCGGGTGCCCCGGGGCAGGTCGCCGTCCTCGCGCCGCCGAGCGACCTCCCCGCCGCGCGCAAGGTCGTTCGCGATGCAATGGGCTTGCGCTTCGCGCCGTAGGCGGGGGGGGCAGTCCAGGATGGCGCCGCGTAGGTCGAGCGTCTCGCTCGACACGATCCCCCGCCGACCGGGACGGCGGCGCTGTTCTTCGCGACGTTCCGCCTACCTGTCATCCTGAGCCCAGACCGCTACGCGGTCTTGTGGCGAAGGATCAGCATCAGCCGGAGGCGCTGGTATGCGGAATGTGATCCTTCGTCGCTGCGGCTTCTGTGAAGCCGCATGCGCTCCTCAGGATGACATGGGCCTGGAGGCGCGGTCCATGGCGTGAGGCTGTGACCCCCTACGTGTAGTGCAGTTGCGCGGAGGCGGTGCAGGCCTGACTCGGGGTGAAGCGCACCCAGTGCGCGCTGAAGCCGGGCTCGAAGCAGTAGGGACGGTACCCGCCGGCGGCGACCTGCACCTCCGTCAGCGTGTGCCAATCCCCATCCCCGCAGAAGTCCACCTCGAGCTTGAACGTCACCGGCACCGTGGCATCGTGCGCGAGGTGGGCGCACTTGTGCGCGAACCCCGTGATGAGGAACGGATCGGAAGGCACGTCCGCCTGGACGGGCGTCCGGTACCAGGGGCCGCCCCAGCCCTGCGGCTTGCCCCACTGCCACAGGTCATCGGGCTTGCCCAGCCACAGGTTCGCCTGGGGCTGGCCGACGTAGGCATTCGTATCCCCGATGGGTGTCGTCTGGTCCCCGGCCATCACCAGCAGGCCGTTCCACGAGCAGAAATCCCCGATGATGCGCAGGTGAGTGCACACCGGCCGGACTCCCCACACCTTGCCGCCATACTGCATCGCCGGTAGCTCGTAGAACATCCCGCAGGTGTTCATCAGCCACCGCTCGGATTCGACCTCGCGGATGCGCGGCCATTCGGTGGTGAAGGTGTGGTCCTGGGTGTGCGTGCCCTTGGGGAGCCGGTACGTCGTCCACTGCCCCTCGACGAAGACCTTGAGGATGGCCGAGGCACGGTCCTGCCCGGTCGCCAGGATCGCTTCGCCGATCGTCCGCCGCCCCGTGACCTCGTTGTACTGCGCGGTGTCGATGATCGTCCAGCGGCTGCCGTCCCACTCGGCCAGGCGCCCCTGGGCGCTCAGCCCCAGATGGTCGGTGTCCTCGTAGGTGTTGTTCGCGACCACGAGACGGCCGTGGGCCGAGTAG
Organism: uncultured Armatimonadia bacterium; assembly: GCA_964542355.1. GTDB lineage: Bacteria > Armatimonadota > Zipacnadia > Zipacnadales > JABUFB01 > CAZIWQ01. The sequence goes on along the minus strand of CAZIWQ010000181.1, from coordinate 611 downwards.
CCGCCCTTGAAGTGCGGCTTGGCGTAGCCGGGCTCGCCCGGGGACGCCATGTCCAGCTCACGCGTCAGGTCGGCGATCTGCGTCGTCGCCAGTGTGTGCACATCGGCCTCGAACAGCTCGCCCTCCATCCCCACCATGTAGACCTTGTTCACGGGGTCGGTCAGGTGCTGGGCGGTGGCAGTGATCCGGATGTCGACCAGGCTGCGGAAGGTGCGCACATTGCCGTCGACGTCGATGAGGTGGGGGCCGATGACAACCTGGTTCGACGGGGCATGGACCATGCGATTGGCATACGTGCCCACCACGCTCTCCGGGTGCTTCGTCAGGCGCAGGTCATCATCGACCTCGAACAGCCCGGTACCCCCGCCGCTCGTGGCCTTGTGGGCCACGTAGGTGACAAACCACAGGCGGTTGGCCCAGGGCATGAGTGCGCCGATCCCGGTCTCCGTGCGCGCGGGCAGGTGCTCGGCCTTCACTGCGAGCTGGGGCACAACGCCGCTGATGCTCAGGGGACGGCTCATGGGTTCACACTCCCCAGTTGGTACGCCCGACACTCTTGTCGGGCGACAGCCGTGCCGGACAGGAGTGTCCGGCGTACCGGTCGGGCGACA
>CAZIWQ010000180.1:5500-9409 GCA_964542355.1 uncultured Armatimonadia bacterium | reverse complement strand
GGAGGAGCGTGGTACAGTGGCACCAACGACCCGGCCGTCAACTGCTGGTTGGCGGCGCGCGGCTACTTCACGGTGAGCATTGAGTACCGGCTCAGCACCGAGGCGATCTACCCGGCGCAGATCGAGGACTGCAAGGCGGCGGTGCGCTGGCTGCGGGCGAATGCCGCGCGGTATCGCCTGAACCCGGACCGCATCGGCGTCTGGGGTAGTGGCGCCGGCGCGCACCTGGCGGCCCTGCTCGGCACCTCCGCGGGCGTGCGCGAGCTCGAGGGGGCAGGCGGCAATCCGGGCTACTCAAGCGCAGTGCGCTGCGTCGTGGATCTCTACGGGTCGACGGACTTCCTGCAGATCGGGAACTACCCGAGTAGCATCAACCACACGGCACCGGCCTCGCCCGAATCGCGTCTCATCGGCGGGCCGATCCTGCAGCACCCGGCCCGCTGTCGGGCCGCCAACCCGATCACCTACATCGATGCGCACGACCCGCCATTTTTGATCTTCCATGGTGACCGCGACATGACCGTCCCGTTCAATCAGTCGGAGCTGCTGTCTGCGGCCCTGACCGCGGCGGGCGTGGATGCGACGTTTGTGCCGGTGCGGAATGGCGGGCACGGCTTTGGGCCGGGCTCGAACCCGCCTCTCCAGCAGGTCCATCAGCGGATCGCGGAGTTCTTCGACCGGCACCTGAAGGGGGCGTAGCCGTTAGCGCGGCCCGGTCAGCCAGTTGCGCGTGCACATCACGTGCTTGATGTGGGTGCGCTTCCACGTGTAGACGGCGTGGAGGCGCCCGCCGTGTCCCTGGATCACCGCCGGATAGGAAAACTCGCCCGGCTCCGTCTCCAGGTGCCAGCGGAGCTTCCACGTCGCGCCGCCATCGAGCGACATCGCGAGCGAGAGGGGGGTGCGCCCCTCCGCGGTGTCGTTGTAGAGCAAGACAACCTCACCACTGTCGAGGCGCACGGCGTCGATGCCGCTGTTGGGGTTGGGGAGGTCGGTCGGCTCGCAGGGCGACCACGTCATGCCGCCATCGCGCGACTCCGAGCGCCAGATGCGGCGCTCGTCGGCCCGGCTCGCGGGCGGCGCACTGCGCAGCAGCGCCAGCAGGGAACCGTCGTCGCGTGCCACAAGCGTCGGTTGGATGGTGCTGACGGGGCTCTCCATGGTGGCCGAAGGCTCCCAGTGGCGGCATTCGTCGTCCGAGACCAGGCAGAACCCGCGCCACTTCACCTCATCATAGCACGGCAGGATCGTGCGGCCCGGTGCCAGGCGCAGGGGCTTGGTGCGGGTCATCCAGCCGACAGTCTCGCTCAGCAGCGAGGGCCGCTCCCACGTGCGCCCCTCATCCTCCGACTTCACCGCGTACATCAGCACGTTGTCCCATCCGGGCTGTTGCTGGGTGACGTAGAACAGCCAGACGTGGCCATAGCCGTCGACATGCAGCACGGGGTTCCCGTCTGACTTACCGGGACTGTCGATGACCACGCGCGGCTCCTGCCACCCATCCACCTCGTCGCTGAGGCGGGAGGTCAGGATCGCGACGTCCGCGGCTCCCTCGTCGGTACCCGCGTAGAAGGCGCACAGGTACTGGCCACTGGGCAGTTCGGCGATCGTGGCAGCATGACAGGAGGGCCGGCCGACCAGCCCCTGGTAGATGAACCGTTGTGTGTACATGACTGGCGCGCCTCGCTTGTGTGCACCGTGCTGGAGTGGTACAATCCGCCGCAGTGACTTCGCGCCGGGGAGCGAGATTCCTCCGGTGCGGGGAAGGCATTGCTGGGGCACCGCGAGCCGGCGATGGGCCCGGTGCTCCGGCCGGGAGCGGCCGCCATAGGAGGCAGAGAGGCTTGCAGGACGCACGCGCACTAACACTGGCGGGGGTTCGGCTGCGGCGTGAGACACTCGTGGTCGCCGCGGCCGTCGTGGGGTTTGCCGCGGCCTCCGGCGTGGCCGCTCATGTCCGCATCCCGCTGCCGTTCTCGCCGGTGCCGTTAACGCTGCAGACGCTGGTGGCGCTGCTGGCGGGCGGCGCGCTCGGCCCGGCCTGGGGTGCCGGGAGCCAAGCGCTGTGCCTGCTGGCCGGCGCGTGCGGTGCCCCGGTCTTCACCGCCCCCGGCGCGCTCACGGGTGTGACCGCCGGCTACCTGCTGGCGTTCCCACTCGCGGCGGGCCTTGTCGGGCTGGCCGCTCGCCATCGCTCCCGGGCGCGACTGCTCGGAGGGCTGCTGGCGGGGACTGCGGCCATCCTCCTGCTTGGCGCCGCATGGCTGGCCGCGGTGACGGGGAAGCCGGCAGGCGCGGCCATCACCCTCGGTGTCATCCCCTTCCTGCCCGGAGACGCCCTCAAGCTGGCGGCGGCCTACCTGCTCGTGCCCATGCTCCGCCGGTCGTACGAACGACAGTTGGCGAAGTGATCTGAACCCATGCCCGAAGCAACCCTCCGCGAAGTGGCCGAGGCCATCGCCGACCGCATCTGGCCCGGTGCGACCATTCTCGCCGATACGGGCGCCGGGATCTCCCGGGCCAGCGGGATCCCGAAGTTCCGTGGTGAAGAGGGGCTGTGGAACAAGTACCGGGCCGAAGACGTGGCCACCATCGGCGTGCTCGAGCGCGATCCGGGCCTGTTCTGGCGCTTCCACGATCACCTGCGCGAGATCATGCAAGATGCCGTGCCCAACCCCGCCCACTTCGCCCTGGCCGACATGGAGGAAGTCCTTGGAGGCGACGTCGCGTTCGCCGTCGTCACCCAGAACATCGATGGTCTCCACCAGCGCGCCGGCAGTGAGCACGTGATCGAGCTCCACGGTAACGCGCTCTCCTACACGTGCAACCGTTGCGGCGCCCGCAGTGACGATATCGCGATTCCGGCGCCGAGCTACCCGCCGCAGTGCGAGCGCTGTGGCGGGGTGATCCGGCCCGACGTCGTCCTGTTTGGGGAGGCACTGCCGCCGCTGGCACTGCAGGAGGCGCAGGAGCTGTCCGCGCAGGCCGACGTAATGCTTGTCGTCGGCACCTCGGCGGTCGTGGAACCCGCCGCCTCGCTGCCATTTGTCGCGCTCGCGGCCGGCGCGCTTGTGGTGGAGGTGAACCCCGCACCGACGACGCTGACGGGGCTGGCGCAGTACTCGATCCAGGCCAGCGCCGCCACCGCCGTCCCGGCCCTGTGGGAGCGGCTCAAAGGCAAGCTGCAGGAGAGCTGACCTACGGGTGTGCCGCCAGAATCGGGGGCCGCCTGTAGGGCGCCGGCACAACGACAGCGGCGGATCCCGCGCAGGCGGGACCCGCCGCTACACAGCGAGCACGGCGGCCGCCAGGCGCGCCGCCTACCCCACCCCCACGAACCTCCGGAACTGGTCCAGCAGGTCGTCCGGCGGGTCGAACGGCAGGTCGACCGGCCGCGCCTCGACCGTGCTCAAGTAGCCCGCCAGAATCACCAGCCACTCGTCGAGTGAGGTCGCCAGGTTGGTGGGTGCCGGCCGCGCGTCATCATCCAGCCAGTCGAACATGGCATTCGTCAGGTTGGCTTGCCCCAGCACATCCTCGTCGCGGTACTCCTGCTCCCAGCTCTCCACCGTCCCGTCGGGCAGTGACCGCTCCCCGCCGTACATGCGCCAGTGGATGAACCCGTGGGTGCCGTACGCGGCGATGCGTTTGTGGGCCCACGAGGGGCCCTCGTTGAAGATGGGAGCCCCCACACCGGACTGGAGCAGGGCGCGCACCCCGTTCGCGAACGTGATCATCGACTCGGCGGTGCGCGGGCTGGGGTGGGTGCCCCCGATGTCTTCGTAGCCCGAGGACGCGCCGAATACCGTCGTGACAGGGGCGTAGTCGTTGAAGGCAAACATCAAGTCGAGCACGTGGACGCCCTGGCCGGACATTGGGAGCACGCAGGAGGCGTCGATCATGCGCACC
>CAZIWQ010000180.1:0-5490 GCA_964542355.1 uncultured Armatimonadia bacterium | reverse complement strand
GTGGTCAGCCGCGCGCTGGCGCACCTGGCCGATCGTGCCCGCGGCCACATCGCCGAGGAACTGGAGGATGCGGGGATGGTGGCGCAACTGGTGGTTCACCGCGAACTTGGTGTCCGAGCGTGCCTCGAGAGCTCGGAGCGCCTTGTAGTCATCGGCACCGATGCAGATTGGCTTCTCGACGAGGACGGCCGGGACGCCGGCATCGGCCAGTCGCGTCATCAGCGGGACGCGCAGGTTCGGCTGGGTGACGCAGTGCACGAGGTCGGGCTGGAACGTGGCCAGCATCTCGTCGAGGTCGGTCATGCGCTCCGCGATCCCGAACTGGTCGCCAAACGCCTGGAGCCGTTCCTCGTTGAGATCGCAGACCGCCACCGCCTCGCCGCGCGTGATGTGCTGGTAGGCCTCGGCGTGGCCGCGGGCCCGTCCGCCGCAGCCGAGAAAGGCACAACGATAGGACATGGGAGTCGCCCCCTGGATGGCAGGTGATTGCGCGAAGCTGCCGGCACAGCCGCCGCCGGCGCGCGGGTTGGTGTTTCGCTGTCGCGGCCGGGCTTCCTCCCCGGCACTCACGTCTCCAGTCGCCATGGCTTGCGGATCCGGAACGGTCGGTGGAAGCGGTTGGTGAGCTTGTCCTGGGCCTCGAGGTGGATGAAGCAGGCGCGCTGGCAGCCGCGCGCACCACAGATGGCTCCCGGATGGTGATAGCTCTCCCAGGCCGCCCGGTTGTAGGGGACCTCATTGCGCCCGATGCTGAAGCCCCCACCGGAGTAGGCGATCATCTGATTGCGCTCCTCCCCCGGCGGCAGTGCCACGAGCTTGCGGATCTTCTCGGCCGCCTCATCGGGCAGGAAGGGGCTGTACTCGGGGGTTCCGGCACAGAACACCGCGGCGCACTTCTCCTCGTCCAGCTTGCCCCATTGCACCTGGCGCCCCTCCACCGTAATCGTGACAGCCTCGGTGGCACTGATCGCTCCGGCCGGGCAGTCTTGCACGCATAGCTTGCAGCGGTCGCACAGCGTCCCGGGCTCCACCAGGGGATCGGGCTCGAGCGGGGCATCGGTGATGATGAACGCGAAGCGTTGCCGGGGGCCGAACTCGGGGGTCAGGAACACCTTGCTCCAGCCAATCTCACCCATCCCGCACACATAGGCCGCCACCCGGAAGTGGAGGAACACGTCGGGCCGCGGCAGCCCCGGGGCCACCGCCTTGCCCGAGCCGCAGCCGTAGCGCACCGCGGTATTTTGGTACAGCACCGCCTCATACCCACTGTCCTCCAGCAGGTCGCCGACCTCCCGCAGGACGAGCGGGGCATAGACGTCATTGATGTTGGCGTAGCCCATCGAGGGGAGGGCCGCAAAGAACGTGCCCTCCTCGATGCCGCGGTATAGTCCGCGGTGCACGCGGAACCCCAGGCCGATGATCGAGGTGGCCTCCGGGAAGATGTAGCGCGGGTCAGATTGCAGTGGCGCCCCCTCAAAGCGCTGGATGTCACCGATGCCCACGATGTCAGCCCCGCACTCCCGAGCCCACTGTTTGACGACTTCAGCAGTCAACATGAGGTAGTCTCCTTGCGTGTTGCGGGTGCACCGACCCGGCCGCGGGCCACACTCCCGGCTGCCCCCAGGTTCGAGGGCGTCCGCGGAAGGACCTCCCCGGAAGAGCGGCCGGAAGTGGGCTGTTCGGCTGGGTCTCTGGGCGCAGGCGAGCCCGCCGGGCGGGCAGGAGCCACGCCACCCGGGAGCGAACACCCTGGGTGCGCGAGCCGTGCCCGCGCGCAGCGATGACACTCCAGGGAGCGTGAGCCTGCGATGGGGCGGTCTTTGTGCCGGATCGGCGCACTCCTGGCCCTTGTGATCTGCCATACCGTCGTGGTCGCCGAATCCGGACCGGCAAGCACGACCCGTCGTGCCGCGCCCGCCGCCGTGTCGGCACGCCACCAGGCGGATGATGATCACGCCCGGAAACGGGCGGCTGAGCCGTGGCTGAGCAAGTGGCACCGGCCGCTGGCGAAGGCGCCCGGGCTGGCCGTCCTGGGTGACGACCTGCCAGGCCTCGACCGCGACCTGGTGATGCGCCTGCTCCCGCGCTTGCGCGCTCACGGCCTCCGCCCGGTGGTCCTGTCTGCCGAGCAGGTCGCCAATCCGTTCATCCTGACTGTGCGGCACTTCGAGGCCTTGCTGCTCACACACTCGTCCGTGTACCCCGAGGATGGCGGCCCGGCTCTGGAGCGATTCCTGGCGGGGGGGGGCGATCTGATCGCCCTCGACGCCCCGGCGTTCCGCGAGGGGGTGCGGCAGGTTGCCGGCCGTTGGCTGGGCGCGGCGCAGGTGCGCGCCGCACTCGCGCGAGTGAAGCCGGAACGCCTGCTGTGGGACATGGAGAGTGGCTCTGCGACGCAGTGGCGACACAGCGCGCCCGCGGGGTCGACGGGCGTGTGGGAGGCAGCCCGGCCGGGGGCAGCCGGCAGCCGGCACTCCCTCCACTGTACGGTCCCCGCCTTCACGGCGTGGAACACCCTGGCCGCCCCGCGCGCCGCGCAGCCGTTCGCCCCGGGGCAGACCCTCACGTGTCTGTGGGCCCGTGGCGGTCCCGCCACCGGGCGGCTTGCGCTGGAGTGGCAGGAGCGCGATGGCTCGCGCTGGATCGCGACGATCCCCCTCACCGCAGAGTGGCAGCCGTACGTGCTGACGCCGGACCAGTTCCACTACTGGCGCGACAACCCGAGCGAGGGCCGCGGGGGCCCTGGTGACTGCCTCGACCCGCAGGCCGCGGTCAGCTTCAGCGTCGGAATCGCGATGACTCATACCGCGCTCCCGGCCGGACGTCACGAGTTCTGGGTGGACGAGATCGGTGTCGCGAGCGCCCCGCCGGGCATCACCGGTGAGCCGCAGCCACCGGCGATCGGTCCGCTGGAGATGGTCTGTCCGGGCTACAAGTTCTACTCGGTCACGACGGCGCAGGTGCTGCGCACGAGCCCGCGGCAGGGCCTGCTGCCTCCCGCACAACTGCCTCTGGTACAGCCGCTGATGTCGAGCCATCCGCGGCCGCAGGGCACAGGAGCCTTCAAGGATCGGAAGTGGCGCTGGATCCCCCTCCTCGAAGCTCTGGACACGGCGGGCGAGGTCTGCGGCACACCGGCGTGCATGGTCATCAACCGTGTGGGCGACCACAAGGACTGCATCACCGCCGCGTTCGGTCTCCCCCCGGCGGCCTACACCGACCCGGCGCTGCTGGAGCTGATCGCCACCGTGGCCGAGCGGATGCACGAGGGGGTCTTCCTGTTCGAGGGGGGGGCTCAATACTACACCTACTTCAAGGGAGAGCCCGTCGGCCTCGCCGCGAGCACGATCCAGACCGGTCGGGAGACGCTGCGCGACTGCCGTATCCGGATCCGCGTGACGGGCGACGCCGGTACGGTGTACGAAGCGATGCGGCCGCTCAGTCGCGGCCGAGCAGGCGCCTGTTGGGACCCGCAGCAGCCGGTCGCCCCGTCCTACACGGTCGAGTGTGAGTTGCTCGACGCGCAGGGCCGGTTGCTGGACAAGCTGACTCATCCCCTCCTCGTGTGCCAGCGGTCGGCCGCGAGCGAGTTCATGCAGGTCCGTGACGGGCACTTCGTCCGCGGCGGCAAGCGCTGGATTGCCCACGGTGTCAACTACATGCCCTCCAGCGGCATGGGGACCGAGGACCCGGAGTACTTCGAATACTGGCTCGACCCTCAGCCCTACGACCCGGTCATCATCGAGCGCGACCTGAGGCGCATCGCGGGCCTCGGGCTGAACATGGTCAGCATCTTCTGCTACTCCCGCTCCGCGGAGAGCCGCAACCTGCTGGACGTCCTCGAGCGGTGTCGCCGCCACGGGCTGCTGGTCAATCTCTCGTTGCGTCCCGGCACGCCCCTGGACTTCCGCTGGCCGGAGATCCGGGCCCTCATCGACCGGGACGCCCTGGTCGCGGATGACACGGTGCTGGCCTATGACCTGGCATGGGAGCCAACGTTCGGCCGCTTCGAGCGCCGGCGCCGCTGGGACGAGGCCTGGGAGCGCTGGGTGGTCGAGCGCTATCGCAGTGTGCGCGGGGCCGAGCACGAGTGGGGAGTGCGGGCGCGGCGCATCAACGGTCACATCACCGGGCCTTCGGATGACGAGCTCACCACCGAGGGGCCTCATCGCCTCATGGTCTGCGCCTACCGTCGCTTCCTGGACGATCTGTTGGCGAAGGCGCACGCGCGAGCGGCCGACCTGGTGCGGCGGATGGACCGCCACCACCTGATCAGCTTCCGGATGTCGACGGCCGGCGACCCGACGGCCGACCCCGCGGGCTGCGCCTACGACTTCCGCGGGCTGGCGCGCAGTGTCGACATCATGGAGCCGGAGGGGTACGGGCGGACCGGCGCCTGGGAGCGGGTGCGGCCGGGGCGGTTCACCGTCGACTGGGCGCGTTGCGCGGCTCCCGGGCGGCCGGTGCTGTGGGCCGAGTTCGGGAGCTCAACCTGGGACGGGCCCGCGGGGCGCAGCGACCCCGCGCGTGAGACATGGGCGGGCGAGTTCTACCGGCGCTTCTACCAGATGGCCGCCGAGTCCGATGCCGATGGGACCGTCGCCTGGTTCTACCCCGGCGGCTACCGCTGGAACGAGCGCAGCGACTACGGCATCTTGAACCCGGACGGGAGCCTGCGGCCGGTGAGCCGGGTCATCCGCGAGTGGGCCGACCCGCGCCTCCGGCCTCCTGAGCCCGGACCGGTGGACGAGTGGATTACGGTCGACCGCGATGCCTCGGCGCTGGGGCTGGCCGGCATCTACCGCGCGTGTGAGAAGCGCTACTGGGACGTGATTGCCCGAGGGAAGCGTCCGGGGCTGCGCAGCGACGGCCACGGGCTCGACTCCGCCTCGGCGCCGCGTCGCGCGGTGGGGAACGTCCCCTATCGCCTCCGGCGCAACCCGCACAAGTATCTCAATGCGCAGTTTGACGACCTCCTGGTGCTGTGTGCCGACGGTGACTGGCACAGCGTCGTCGATGGCGATACCGTGCGGATCCGGAAGGGTGACCCCGTGCTGGTGCGTGCCTCCATCGGCAACACCGGCGAGGCGAGCTGGCTGGCACGCGAGGGCAACGGGCAGGTCATCCTGACGTGCGGGGAGGCGTTCATCCCGATCCCGTACGAGGTGCCGCCGCTGGGGACCGTGCGCGTCGAGGACTTCCAGGTCATGGAGCTGCAGGCCAGCACCAAGCTGGTGTTTGAGATGGGGGCCTGGCCGGACGTGCAGTTCGGAGAGAAGCTCCGCATCAGCGCAATCGCCGAGTAGCCCGGGGGGGCCGGATCACGCAGTGCGGCAGCCGCGTCCGGTGCGGTCGCCGCGTAGGTCGAGCGTCTCGACGCCGCTGTTTCCTGGCCAACCCGTCGGCGGCCGCACGAACCGCACCTGCTGGTCACTGTCATCCTGAGGAGCGAATGCGGCTTCACAGAAGCCGCAGCGACGAAGGATCACG
>CAZIWQ010000179.1:8146-9412 GCA_964542355.1 uncultured Armatimonadia bacterium | reverse complement strand
GGTCGCCAGCTCGTACTCGAAGGTGACCTTGTCGGTAATGATCTCGCACAGCAGGTCACCCGCGGCGACGCACTCGCCCTCGGTCTTCAGCCAGCGACTGAGCGTGACCTCCTCGAGGTTCTCCGCCCATCGCTCGATGACAATCAACTGGCCCATCAAGGCCTCAGTCTGGTCAGAGGATGCCCGCCCACCACCCCTTCAGTCGCGCGGCGAGTATAGCATGCGGCTTCGCGAGGCGTCAAACGAGGGGCCGCGGGGGCTGACCGCGCAGAGGCCTCCCCCCCGGTCGGCGCATCGCGAACATGATGTGTGTGTGCCCGCGCCGCGGGGTATGCTATCATGTCATGCAGACCACACCGATCAACGAGGGAGGAGATCCTCATGTCGAATGAGAGAAGCGGCATCACGGCGTTCAAAGGAGCAGGGCTGACCCTGTCAGGGGAGCCGCTGGAGGTAGGTCGCCCGGCCCCGCCCGTTACCTTGCGGCGCGGCCTTGCCCCGACGACCGCCTACACGCTGGATACCGATGCGGGGAGAGTGCGGATGTTCAACATCGTCCCCTCGCTCGACACGCCGACGTGCGACCTGCAGACACGGCGCTTCAACCAGGAGGCCGGCAAGCTGGGGGAGAAGGCCGTGGTGGTGACGGCGTCGATGGACCTGCCACCCGCCCAGGAGCGCTGGTGTCAGGCGGCCTCGGTTGCCAACCTCATCACCGTCTCCGACTACTATGACCACGGCTTCGGGCTCGCCTGGGGCCTCCGGATCAAGGAGCTCGGCCTGCTCGCCCGCTCGGTCGTCATCCTGGACGGCGAGGGGATCGTCCGCTATGTGCAGATCGTCCCGGAGCTGTCGGAAGAGCCCGACTACGACGACGCCCTCGCGGCGGTTGGCAAGCTCATCTCCTGACGCTCTCCGCGCGGCAGTGTGAGGGCCGGGTGGCGTGTTGCCACCCGGCCCGGCAGAGCCCCCGCCTGACAGGAGTGTCGGGCGTGCCCATCCGGCGCCGCCATGCGTGGGGCCCCGTCAGCCCACACGACGGGGCCGACACGCCACGCCCAGGAGCCAGGCGGACATGGCGATCGCTAGCCCGGCGGCCACCCCATCTGCCGACCACCCAGTATGTGGATGTGCAGGTGAGCGACCGACTGCCCCCCGTGTGGCCCCGCATTCGCCACCAGTCGATAGCCCTTGTCCTCCACGCCCTGTTCACGGGCGATCTGAGCCGCAACCAGCAGCAGGTGCGCGATCAGGCTGGAGTGCTCC
>CAZIWQ010000179.1:7616-8136 GCA_964542355.1 uncultured Armatimonadia bacterium | reverse complement strand
CCGGCCACATGCTCGCGGGGGATGACCTGCACGTGCAGCGGTGCCTGCGGGTTGATGTCGCGGAAGGCAACCACCCGCTCATCCTGGAACACGAGCTCCGCGGGGATCTCTCCGCCCGCGATCTTGCAGAAGATACAGTCTCCCGGCATGGTAGTTCCTCCTGGGGTCTCGGGCGGACACCGGACCGCAAGTCCCGCCTCGCGGTCGCGTCCCCCACCGATCCGTCGCCCCCTTCTCCCACCTGGCACCGTGTTCCTCCGACGGACGACGCACCCCGTGCCAGCCACTGGCGGAGCGGCCGAACAGCCCTCCTGAGGCCGCGACGCTGCGCACAGAGGGGCGCAGAAGCCACTCACAGCCATCTCACCACAGCGACCCACCGGAAGTGGCCTCTTCGGCCGGGCCCCCAGGCGGCAGGGAATGCCGCAGCACCACGCAGGAGAGACGGCGCTCGCCGGCGAACCATCTTCTTCCTACTACCCGCGACCGCTTGCAGCCGGAGGTGCAGACGTGAGACAAT